>JAJRRJ010000184.1 GCA_024279575.1 Alphaproteobacteria bacterium
AACGCGGCGCAAGGGGGAGGTTGCAGCGACCATTGCGGGCCTGTCCGGGTTGCCGGTTTTGGCATGAATATCGGTGTTCACTGTTCCTGCCTGAACCGAGCAAACGCGAATTCCGAGCGGGCCGACTTCTTTTGCAAGGCCATTGGTCATGCCATCCAAAGCAGCTTTTGATGCTGCGTAATGCACATATTCGTTGGGGCTGCCATTGGTGGCGGCGATTGAAGAAATATTGATGATAACGCCGCCATTACCGGCGTTTTCCCTGGACATTCTTTTGATAGCTTCCCGGGCGCAATAAAAGGCGCCAAATACATTCACGCCAAATGTGTCCTTTAGAGTTGGCGCGGAAAGTTTTTCCACTGTGGTTGCAGTGCCGATAATTCCCGCATTGTTGACCAGAACAGCAAGGGGGAAAAAGTTTTCGTCGCAAAATTCAAACATTTTCCGGACAATTTGCGGATCGGCCACATCAGCCTGAAAAATTTCAGACTTAACCCCGCAGGCGCGGCATTGTTTCGCAACAGAGTGGGCGCTCGATTTGTTTGCGGTGTAATTGATGCAAACATCATATCCTGCTTTTGCAAATTTTAGTGCAGTGCTCGCGCCAATACCGCGTCCGCCGCCGGTGATAATTGCCAAACCTGTCATGTGGGATTTCCTGCTGGTGGTTTTTTCAAGCTTTTGAACAGATTTTGCTGTAATTGGCAAACCAGTAAGGGGATTGCTATTGCGTATCGGGACAAGTGAAAAAACGGCTTACCTGCTGATGATTGTCGGTATGGCATTAATTCCGGGGGGGGATGCTGCGGGGAAAATTATGGGTGCTGAACTCGCAGTGGATCCGTTTTTCATTGCATGGTCGCGTTTTTCGCTGGGAGCTTTCCTATTGCTGCCGTTGGTAGATTTCTCCACATTCAAGTTCGGGATGTTTCTTGACTGGCGTATTTTACTTCGTGGTTTTTTGATAGTTGGGGGAATTGTCTCAATTCAAACAGCGCTGGTCAGTACAAGTATGGCCACGGTGTTTGGCGCGTTTTTTGTTGGGCCGATATTTGCCTATTTTGGTGCAGCGTTTTTTTTGAAAGAACCCGTTAGTGCGCCAAGAACAGTTCTGCTGGGGAGCGGTTTTGTTGGTGTTTTGCTGGTGATAAAGCCCGGGTTTGACATGGAGCCGGGTGTGGGTTTTGCTTTGTTGGCTGGCCTTTTCTATGGGGGGTTTCTGGTGGCTAATCGTTGGTTGGCCCATGCAGCTCCTCCCAGGGACATGTTATTCAGCCAGCTTGTGATCGGGGCAGTTGTATTATTGCCTGTCGGGGCTATTCAGGTGCCTGAGTTAAGCTGGCAAATATCGGGATTGGTTCTGGCCAGCGCAGGGTTTTCATTGTTGGGAAATTTGTTTTTGATTTTAGCATTGCGTCGGGCAGATGCTTCCAGGCTGGCGCCGTTTATTTATTTCCAACTGATTTTTGTGGTGCTGTTTGGCTATCTGCTCTTTGGGGATCTGCCTGGAACGATGACAATAATCGGGTTGCTGGTAGTTTTGATGTCCGGGTTTTCTTCGTATTATTTCTCGACAAAGAAAAATGACATCTAATGGGTGAAAATAGTTGCAAAAACCCGGTGAGTGGGGGCTGAAAACAGCGGCACTAAATGTCTACATTGCTCAGGTTTAGCATATATCTGATCGCGTGAGGAACCTTTTGCCGGTGCCGTTGTCCAGTGAAAACATGCCTCCTTTGCCATTTACTACATCAATGGTGAGCCTGGTGTGCTTCCAGGTCTCATACTGATCTGCGCCAATATAGAATTTTGCACCGCCGATTTCGCCAAGTAATATGTCATTGTCACCAAGGAAGAGTTCCCCTTCAGCATAGCACATGGGCGCCGAGCCGTCGCAGCAGCCGCCGGATTGGTGAAACATCAGGGGGCCGTGTTTTTTCTCAAGCTCGCGGATTAATTCAAGGGCAGCCTGGGTGGCAACTACTTTTTCACTCATGTGACTTCCTTTCAATATCTGGTGCCAAAATGGAAAAAGGCGTATCCCATAAGGATACGCCCTTCATGTCTATTTGTCTGCTGCTGAAATTAAAAGAAGCCAAGCTTGTTCGGGCTGTAGCTGACCAGCATGTTTTTGGTCTGTTGATAGTGTTCGAGCATTTTGAGATGGTTTTCACGACCGATACCCGATTGCTTGTAGCCCCCGAAAGTGGAGTGGGCCGGATAGGCATGGTAGCAGTTTGTCCAGACGCGCCCCGCTTTAATTGCGCGGCCAAAACGATAGCAGCGGTTAGCATCGCGGCTCCAGACACCTGCTCCCAGACCATAAAGCGTGTCGTTGGCGATTTCCAGAGCTTCCTCGTCATCCTTGAAGGTGCACACTGAAACAACAGGACCAAAGATTTCTTCCTGGAATACCCGCATAGAATTTTTGCCCTCGATGATGGTTGGCTTTACATAATAGCCGCCATCAAGGTCTCCACCGGGTTTGAACTGTTCGCCTCCGGTGAGAATATTTGCGCCTTCCTTGCGGGCGATATCAAAGTAGGAAAGAATTTTTTCCAGTTGCTCTTCGGATGCCTGGGCGCCAAGCATGGTGTTGGAATCAAGTGGGTCGCCCTGGATAATGGCTTCAGTTCGTGCAAGGCACCTGGCCATGAATTCCTCATAGATGTCTTCTTGAATTAACGCGCGGGAGGGGCAGGTGCACACTTCGCCCTGATTGAAGGCAAACAGCACAAAACCTTCCACGGCCTTGTCCAGATAAGCGTCATCCTCACGCATTACGTCTGAGAAAAACAGGTTTGGCGATTTGCCGCCCAGTTCCAGTGTGGAGGGGATGAGGTTTTGCGTGGCATACTGCATGATCAGGCGGCCAGTTGTGGTTTCGCCGGTAAAGGCGATTTTGGCGATCCGACTGGATGTCGCCAATGGTTTGCCCGCCTCAAGACCAAACCCGTTGACAACGTTAAGCACGCCAGGGGGGAGAATATCGGCAATCAGTTCCAGAAGAACAAGAATTGAGGCCGGGGTTTGCTCGGCGGGTTTAAGGACAACGCAGTTGCCAGCAGCAAGGGCGGGCGGCAGTTTCCATGCGGCCATGAGAATTGGAAAGTTCCAGGGGATAATCTGTCCGACAACACCAAGTGGTTCATGGAAATGATAGGCAACTGTGTCGCCGTCAAGTTCACTGATGGATCCTTCCTGGGCCCGGATAACCGAAGCAAAATACCGGAAATGATCAACCGCCAAGGGGATGTCAGCGGCGGTGGTTTCACGGATTGGTTTGCCATTATCCCAAGTTTCAGCTTCTGCTAAAGTGGCCAGATTATCTTCCATAACCTGGGCGATTTTATTCAGAAGATTGCTGCGTTCGGTGACACTGGTTGCAGCCCAACCATCTTTTGCCTTGTGGGCAGCATCAAGTGCCAGCTCGATGTCCTTGGCGTTGGAACGCGGTATCTGACACAAAACCTTGCCGTTTACGGGTGATATATTGTCAAAATACTGACCATCAACGGGGTCAACCCATTGTCCGCCTATGAAGTTGCCGTATTTTTTCTTGAATTGAAATGTCATTATTTTTCCTCCCGATTGATGAATGGTTTTTGGATGATGGAGCGGAAACCTCACAGGGTCACCCGCCCTATGGCAACCGGGAGGGATAAGTGTCGCATATTTGAGACAGTTCTTTTACGAAACCGAAGCGTTGCGGTGTTCTAGTTGAATTTAGCGGGTTTTGAGCCTGAGCTGTTTGATTTTTCGATGGAGGGTTGCCCGGCTCACTCCAAGGGCCTGGGCAGTGGCGGAAACGTTGCCATTGTTGCGGGCCAGAGCTTGCGAAATTGTGCGGCGCCCGGCCTGGGCATAATTTTTGGCATCGTTGATTTCCTGCCCGTAAAGTGTGTTCAAGGGGAGTGGGTTTTTCAGGTCATCATCACTAAGGTCAAACAGTCTTCGGGCTGCCCGTGTCGCTCCAATGACTAGATCGTCCCCGTCAACGGCCACGAGGGATGCTCCCAAAGTGCATGAATTTGCCTTTTTATATTCTTCAGGGGGGGAGGCCAGTAGTACGCGGGCATTGGCAAAGTGGTATTCAAAATAGGCCATTTCGATCTGGCGGGCGATATCCACCACACTCATCGAAATCAGGCGGGAAAATCCAGGGGTCAGGTCTTTGCGGCAAGTGGAAACGTCCAGTGCGGCCACAAGTTTGCCTTGGTGGTCAAAAATTGGGGAGGCAGTACATGAAAAGCTGACGTTTTTGGAATGAAAATGCTGTCCCTGATGTATTGTTAGTGCGCGTTCTTCAACAATGCAGGTTCCAATGCCGTTCGTACCTTCGGTGTTTTCGCTCCATCTTGTTCCCGTCCACAAACCCCGTTCCCTGAATGCAATATCATCGCCTTCAGTTCCGCGCCGGGTGACGGGAATGCCGTCTTTGTCGGCTAATAAAATGCAGCACCCATCTCCACCAACTGCCTGATAAAGTCGGTCCAGGTAGTTTTGTGCAGTATGAATGAGCGGTCCCAGCTTCTCACGGGAATGGTTGAACTCATTTGCACTTAATCTGCCGGTATTGGCATTTTGATCCGGTTGCAATCGGTGCAGGCGGGCAGAACGCTGCCATGAGGCAATAAGGGAGTGGTGGGCAGCATTTTTGCTGACCAATGCTTCTTCAATCTGTTTTGCGTGCGAAACTGACGGTTTTATTCCCGTTATAATAGTCCGCCTTCCTGACTGTATCGTTGGAACAGAGCCATTATAGCCTTCATTTTCCCAATGACCAATACGTTCGGAAATTTAGCTTGTTTCCTTCTGTACCGTACGGTACGGTACGCTAAGGGTTTTGCATTGTTTGAAAGAGTGCGCCGTTTTGTTGGCGCACTGATTGTGTGGCGTCCTCTATTGTTTGGCTGTCCCTTGTGTTTTTAGTAAAAAAGGAACTGTTTGTGACCGCTGGTTTTATTCAGTCTAATTCTGCTTTGAATATATCCAGGTTCACCCCCCGGCAGGGGGAGGTGCTGGATGCGGCATTGGGATTACTGGTGAAGGTTGGGGACAAGTTGACCATGAACGAGGTGGCAAAGGCGGCCTCGTGTTCCAAGGAAACTCTTTATAACTGGTTTGGGGATCGCGAAGGTTTACTGATATCTATTGTGCAATGGCAGGCATCAAAAGTTGTAATGCCTGAGGTGGATTTTAGCAGGATTGACCGGGTTGGTGTGATCCGGGGGCTTGAAATATTTGGAGCCAATTTGTTGCAGGTTTTGACCAGTGACACCTCGGTGGCGCTTAACAGGGTGGCAATTGCGCGGGCTGTTAGCTCAAATCTTGGATCTATTGTGCTGGAAAACGGGCGTTTTGCCATGGGTAAACGACTTAAACCTTTGCTTGAGGCAGGGCGGGATGCCCAATTGTTGTCTTTTGATACGAGCGAGGCTGCCTATCGTTGTTTTTTTGGTCTGCTCGTGCAGGATACCCAACTTCGTATGCTGTTGGGGGAGGGGATCAATATGTCCGCTGAGCAAATCAAGGCCCATGCAGCCTGGGCTTCCAATCAATTTATGAAACTTTATTCGACTTAAGAATCCAACCGGGGGAACCGGTTGAAAATACGCGAAAAACAGGAGAAAACCATGCGTGTATATTATGATCGCGATTGTGATCTGAACCTTTTGAAAACTAAAAATGTGGCCATTATCGGCTACGGCTCGCAGGGGCGTGCCCATGCACTTAATTTGCGTGATAGCGGGATTGCCGATATTGCTATTGGTCTGCGCCCCGGGTCTGCTACAGCGAAAAAGGTCGAAGCAGATGGGCTAAAGGTCATGTCGGTCGCTGAAATTGCAGGCTGGGCTGACATTATGATGATGGCAACGCCGGACGAATTGCAGGCCGATATTTACCGGGATGAAATTGAGCCAAATATTCGGGACGGGGCGGCAATTGCCTTTGCACACGGCTTAAACGTGCACTACGGCCTGATTGAACCCAAGGCAAGTATTGATGTGTTGATGGTGGCGCCCAAGGGGCCGGGTCACACTGTGCGTGGAGAATACCAGGGCGGTGGCGGCGTGCCCTGTTTGATCGCGGTGCATCAGGATGCAACGGGCAATGCCCATGATCTTGGTCTGGCCTATGCGTCGGGCGTTGGTGGTGGCCGTTCTGGTATCATTGAAACCACTTTTAAGGAAGAATGCGAAACTGATTTGTTCGGCGAGCAGGTTGTGTTGTGCGGTGGCCTGGTGGAATTGATCCGTGCCGGTTTTGAAACATTGGTTGAAGGCGGATATGCGCCGGAAATGGCATATTTTGAGTGTTTGCACGAAGTGAAACTCATCGTTGACCTGATATATCAGGGTGGCATTGCAAATATGAATTACTCAATTTCCAATACTGCGGAATGGGGTGAATATGTTTCGGGGCCGCGAATTATTACCGAAGAAACCAAGAAAGAAATGAAGCGGGTTCTGGCGGACATTCAATCGGGTAAATTTACCTCCGAGTGGATGCAGGAATATCGGGCTGGCGGTGCGCGTTTCAAAGCAATTCGACGCAATAACGACAGTCATCAGATCGAGGAAGT
This sequence comes from Alphaproteobacteria bacterium, assembly GCA_024279575.1. Classification (GTDB taxonomy): domain Bacteria; phylum Pseudomonadota; class Alphaproteobacteria; order Rhizobiales; family Devosiaceae; genus DROE01. The sequence goes on from JAJRRJ010000184.1 coordinate 6,587, forward strand.
GGGTAAAAAGCTTCGTGATATGATGCCTTGGATTGCAGAAGGTGCGTTGGTCGATAAAGACAAGAATTAATTTAATTGGCAAAATTCAGGCGGCCGGAGTATTTTTGCTTCGGCCGCCTGTTTTAAAGGATTAAATGAATGCCGTTAGGTGAAGAGGTTTTGCAGGGACTGGCAATCAAAAAGCTTGATGAAATGCTGGAGCGTTCTAACGCCAGTCTGCTCAAAATACTAGACGAAATGGTGTTTTTTAAGGAAACTCATAACGGGGTGAGTGTTGATTTTGAGTTTTTGTTTCGCAAAAGTGACAGTCAAAACCAATATCAGGCGACGATATTTGTCTGGGATGATGGTCCGGCAATGGAAGAATTTCCGGTAATGGCTTCGAGCACGATAGAGTTTGAGCCGGGATACGAAAACAGCACTCGCTCTTGACTTGAAACGCGACTCTGGAAAAATTCGAATGGAAATTTTCCCGGAGAGATGACTTGCAGCTAAATTATCACCTTCTTGACGTTTTTACCGATACGCAATTTACAGGTAATCCATTGGCCATTGTGACCAAGGCCGATCTTTTGAACACTGAAATAATGCAAAGAATAGCGCGGGAGTTTGCCCTTTCGGAAACGGTATTTGTTTCTCAACCGATTACGCAACGCAATACTGCAAAAATTCGAATTTTTACACCCTATCAAGAACTGTCGTTTGCCGGGCATCCTACAATTGGCACTGCGGTTCTTTTGGGCCTCACTCAACGCAGCACAGCAATTCGGCTTGAAGAAGGAATTGGCGTCATTACTTGCGTTATGGATAAATTGGGGAAAAAGCTGGGGCAGGCGCACTTTTCTATTCCACAATTGCCAGAGGAAACAGGGGCAGCGCCGGACAGTGGTGCAATTGCGAAAACTCTGGGTCTGTCGGAGGAGCAGATTGGATGTGATGTTTTTGAACCGGCACGGTTTTCTTCCGGCCTGGAGTTTACGTTGGTTCCCGTCAGGGATCATGCGGCGCTTGCTTCCATAAAGCTGGAGCGGCGGGGATGGGCTGATACATACGGGGAAGGCCATAGGGCTAATGTCTTTGGTTTTACTATCAATAATGATCGCGTGGGGGCTGATTTTTCAGCGCGTATGTTTGATCCCAAGGCAGGAGAAGACCCCGCAACCGGCTCTGCGGCAGCTGCGTTGATTGGACTTTTGGCCAAGAACCTGAAGGCAGAAACGGTTCAACATAACTATACTCTGGAACAGGGGGTCGAAATGGGACGTCCCAGTCTGATAAATATACAGTTGGGCAAGCGCGATGGTCAGTTGGTTCATGGAGGGATCGGGGGAAAGGCTGTTCTAATGGGGCAGGGTATTCTTGATCTGGACTGGACCCCAAGTCTGTAAAATTCAGGATATTTCCTGTTTGCAAAAACTCGACCTTTTCCCCACAAGCGGCGCACACTTGGTTTTAGGGATAGTAAAACAGGGGCGTGCATCAAATGCTCTTGATGTGAGGGGAAGTAGTTTGGTTTCGTTACCTATTTGGTTTGTGGTGATCGTTGCGATTTTGGCTGCAATCGGGCTGACCGATCGCTTGTTGATGCCGGGTGTGCGCTGGTTCTTTCGTCGCCGTGCCAACAAAGCAATTGAACTGCTCAATAACAAATTGTCGTTAAAAATACAGCCATTCAAATTAACCAAGCGTGAAGGGCTGATCGATGCTTTGATGTTTGATGCCGAAGTCATTAAGGCAGTGGAAGATGAAGCTGCTGCATCAGGGACACCTCGGCAGGTGGTGTTGGACCGGGCAAGGGAATATGCCAATGAGGTTGTTCCGGCGTTTTCTCACTATACCTATTTTCGGATAGGGACCCGGCTGGCCAGGCGATTGTCGCAAATGCTTTATCGGGTGCGTCTGGGCAATTCCAACGACAAGGCGTTGGCAGATATTGACCCCAATTCAACTGTGGTTTTTGTGATGAATCATCGCTCAAATATGGATTATGTGCTGGTGACTTATATGGCGGCCACCAGTTCTGCGTTGTCCTATGCTGTTGGGGAATGGGCGCGGGTCTGGGCTTTGCAGAGCCTTATCCGGGCAATGGGTGCCTATTTTGTTCGGCGGTTTTCCACCGGCAATGCTCTTTATCGCAAAGTGCTGGCGCGTTATGTGCATATGGCGACCATGGCGGGGGTCACACAGGCGGTTTTTCCTGAGGGGGGGTTGTCCATGGATGGCAAATTGCGCCCGCCAAAATTCGGGTTGCTTTCCTATATGGTGGGGGGATTTGACCCCGAAGGGCCGCGCGATGTGGTTTTTGTTCCGGTCGGTCTGAACTATGACCGTGTGCTTGAGGATCGGGTTCTTACCAGCGCTGCGCGGGCCAAGGATGGGGAAAAACCCAAGTTCAGGTTTAATCCGGGTGTTTTGCTGGGGTTTGTCGGGCGTTCGATTTATCAGGTATTTCGCGGCGCCTGGTTTCGCAATGGATATGCATGTGTGAGTTTTGGCAAGCCGGTTTCCATGCGAAAATATCTTGAGGAAAATCAGTTTGATTTCAGAAAGATGGATGAGAAACAGCGTTACGCAGAAATGGAAAAGCTGGGTTCTGAACTAATGAACTGTGTTGGGCAGGCGGTGCCAGCATTGCCTACCTCGCTGGTAGCCACCGTTTTATTGGCGGATGAAAATGTGCCTCTTGGTCTTTTTCAAATTAAAACCCGGGTGTTTAACTTGATAAACAGGCTGGAAGAAGCTGGAGTTTATGTGCATGTCCCGCGCAATGACCACGACTATCTGGTGGAAGTTGGTTTGCGAATGCTCACTTTGCGTCATTTGGTTTTGGTGGCGGGAGAAACCTATCGGGTTAACCCAAAGGAACGGGATTTGGTTGTTTATTATGCCAATGCTATTGCGCATCAAATGCTCAGGATTGAGGATGCTGCGCCACTGGAGTGAGGGTTTTTGCAAATTTACCGTTGCGCTCCTTAAGGAAATTGTTAAGGATAGTGGGCAACACTAGGTTATCAAAACTAAGATGCAGCGCACCAGAATGAAAATTTATAAAGCAAATATTGCTGATATTCATAGTTTCGCCGGGCCATCTTCGGGCGAGCGGATGTGCGTGCCTTTTCTTAACAACCTCCTCCTTATCAGCCTCTGATTTCCGACAGTTCGTGACATGCGGGCGGGATTTCAGAGGAGAAAATGAACCGTACAAAATTTTATTTTGTGCCGTCGGTGGTTGTTTTTGTTTTGCATGACGCCGGGGCCATAAATTCAGGACTAAAAAAATGACGACAAATAATGAAGTTGAAAAGGCAGAAACCGACCGGATTTATATTTTTGACACAACATTGAGGGATGGGGAGCAGGCACCCGGCGCGACGATGACGTTGGAAGAAAAGCTGCAAATTGCTGAAATGCTGGATGATATGGGGGTTGATATTATCGAAGCTGGTTTCCCTATTGCATCAAACGGTGATTTTGAGGCGGTTTCTGAAATTGCCAAGCGGAGCAAAAACTCTGTTATTGCAGGGTTGGCGCGGGCCATTTCGGGGGATATTGAACGTGCCGGGGAGGCAGTGCGACACGCAAAAAGGGGGCGGATTCACACATTTGTTTCCACTTCCCCCATTCATCTGGCCCATCAGATGAACAAAACGCAGGAGGAAGTTCTGGAGATCGTGACCGCAACGGTTTCTCAGGCGCGCAATCTGATTGATGATGTTGAGTGGAGTGCAATGGACGCTACGCGCACACCGATTGATTTTCTTGCCCGTTGTACGGAGGCTGCAATTAAAGCGGGGGCAACTACGATTAATATTCCCGATACGGTTGGTTTTGCGACACCTCAGGATCATTTTCAGCTCTTTCATGATTTGATCCATATGGTGGCGGACAGTGACAAGGTGATATTTTCTGCTCATACGCACAATGATCTGGGGATGGCGGTGGCCAATTCTCTGGCGGCGGTGCGGGCGGGGGCGCGTCAAGTGGAGTGCACCATAAACGGGCTTGGGGAACGGGCTGGAAATGCGGCACTTGAAGAACTGGTGATGGCTATTCGTACACGCAGCGATGCCTTGCCCTATCACACTGGAATTGAAACAACCCATTTGACCCGGGCTTCAAAAATAGTGTCGTCCGCTGTAAATTTTCCGGTGCAGTATAACAAGGCGATTGTTGGTAAAAATGCTTTTGCCCATGAAAGCGGCATTCATCAGGATGGCATGTTAAAGAATGCTGAAACCTACGAAATTATGACCCCCGAAAGTGTCGGGTTAAAGGCTACATCCCTGGTCATGGGCAAACATTCAGGCCGGCACGCTTTCAAGGAAAAGTTGCGTGCGTTCGGATATGAGCTGGGGGACAATCAGTTTCAGGAAGCATTTGTTCGGTTCAAAAATCTGGCCGACCGAAAAAAGAATGTTTATGACGACGATATTATTGCATTGGTTGACGACGAGATTGGATCAGCTGGGGACCGGATCAAATTGCTTGAACTTGAAGTGGTTTCTAAAACCGGCGGCGAACATCGGTGCTTCATTAAGTTGGATGTAGATGGCGAAGAGGTGTCTTTGATTGAAGATGGCGCGGGGTCGGTGGATGCAATTTTCAAGGCTATCAAATCTGCTGTGGGGGCATCGCCTCGATTGGTTCTTTATGGGGTTGATGCGGTAACCGGGGGTACCGATGCGCAAGCCAACGCTCATGTTCGGCTGGAAATGAATGACCGCATCGTTTCTGGTCGCGCTACCGAACCGGATACACTGGTTGCCACCGCACGGGCGTTTTTAAGTGCCTATAATCGCCTTCTTGTAGACAGGGGTGCTTCTGCGCAGGGGGCGCTGGAGCAACAGGAAAAACAGACGGATACTTAAAGGGCTAAAAGTCTTTGCGTCAAAATCTTAGTGGATTTTTGGTTTCTGAGGTAGTGCTTTTGTTCGAGCTTGAAGTTGAAGAGGTTGATTGGGGTATTGGGCCGGTCAGGTTTACATCCAGTTTGTTGTATGGAATTTCAATTCCAGCCTGATCAAAGACCACTTTAATCATTTCGAGCAATTGCACTTTTGTATCCCAATTTACGTCGGTTGGGGTCCAGCATCTAAAAGCAAGGGTGACGGCACTGGCCCCTAACTCGTCCACATGAACCGAAGGGGCGGGGAGCGCAAGAACGCGCGCATCCCGCGCCGCAAGAGCCAGTAAGATACTGCGGGCTTTGGCCAGATCGGCATCATAGGCAATGCCTATTTTCAACTCGATCCGGCGCTCCGGGCGTCGTGAATAGTTTGTAATTGATTGATTCCAAAGTTCCGAAGTTGGTACAAAAAGATACAGTCCGTCTGTTTTGTGCAACTTTGTTGCGAACAGACCAATTTCATCCACTGTGCCCGCGATGGAGGCTCCCTCGATATATTCACCGGTTGAAAATGGGCGCAGCCAGATCAGCATGACCCCGGCGGCGATGTTGGAAAGTGTTCCCTGAAGAGCGAGCGCAATAGCAAGGCCTGCCGCGCCCAGAACCGCCAGCATTGAGGTGGTGGCGACGCCAAACTGTGACAACACGACAATCAGGGTGATAATTAGAATGGCGTAGCGTACCAATTGGCATAATACTGGTCCGATTGTGTCATCAACAGCGCTGGAGTTGGCAAGCATAGTGCGCAATCTGCCGGGCAGGAATTTTGACAACCACCAGCCAAACAGCAGAGCGAATATGCCGAGTACGGCGGAATAGGCATTTGAGGTTACCCATTGTTCAATTGTTGTCGTGATGATTTGTGTATCCACACCAAACCTCTTTTTGTAAAGTTAACTAATTTTAACTCTTACTAGAGTCGGTGGACTTTCGCCAACAGGTTTGATAGCAAGATTTTGACTGGTATGGGCGCATAGCTCAGTTGGTAGAGCAGCCGACTCTTAATCGACTTGTCGCAGGTTCGATCCCTGCTGCGCCTACCAGTTGTTCGTGAAATTTTAGAAAAGGTTGAGGTGTCATGGCAAAAGTAGCGTTTATCGGTTTGGGTGTAATGGGGTATCCAATGGCAGGTTATTTGCACAAAAGCGGCCATGATGTGACGGTTTATAATCGAAGCGGGGAAAAGGCGGAAAAGTGGGTTGCGCAATATGGTGGACAAAGCGCTCCAACCCCGGCTCAGGCAGCAAAAGAGTGTCAGTTTGTTTTTGCCTGCGTGGGCAATGATGATGATTTGCGTTCTGTTACTGTTGGGGAGGGGGGGGCATTTGAGGCGATGCAACCAGGAAGTGTATTTATTGACAATACAACGGCGTCGGCTGAAATCGCGCGCGCGCTTTTTTCTGAAGCGCAGTCCAAAGGTTTTGGCTTTCTTGATGCGCCCGTGTCGGGTGGGCAGGCGGGCGCTGAAAATGGCGCATTGAGCGTAATGGTGGGGGGTGAGCAAAAGGATTTTGAACGGGCACGTCCCTTGATTGAGAGCTATGCCAAAATGGTTGATCTGATGGGGGATTGTGGCGCTGGACAACTGACGAAAATGGTCAATCAGATATGTATTGCAGGATTGTTACAGGGGCTTTCTGAGGGTATTCACTTTGCGCAAAACGCCGGGCTTGATGTGGAAAAACTTGTAGGGGTGATTTCGCAAGGGGCTGCGGGGTCGTGGCAAATGAGCAATCGGCATAAAACAATGAATGCGGGTGAGTATAATCACGGTTTTGCGGTTGAATGGATTCGGAAAGATTTGGATATTTGTTTAACAGAGGCGCGAAAAAACGGCTCAACTCTGCCGGTTTGCGCATTGGTGGATCAGTTTTATGCAGAAGTACAGAGCATGGGCGGGAACCGGTGGGATACCTCTAGCCTTTTGGCACGCCTAAACAAGTCCTGAAGCCTTCAGTTTTGAGGGAAAGGTAGTGAAAAAAATGCTATTATCAGAGATGCCAGGGTAGTGGTTCAGGGTTAGCAATTGCTGGGTTGTATATGTGGACTAGCATTTGTTGGCTTGGGCCAATGGTTCAAAATGTCAATGTTTTCGTTACCATACGGGCTAAATTTTTGAAACAAATTGCAATCGTAAATGGTTTGGATTTGCTCGACTGATATGTTTTTTCAAAATTAAACATTGTGTTTTTGGAAAAACGTACAAATGAATGCTCACAGTCAACCGTTTGCAGATGAATCCGCTCCATTAATTGGATTTGAATCACGGGAAAAGACCAGTTCCGGTGTTATTGAAACATGCCGGATTGCACCGGAATTGTGGGATGGATACATTTCGCAATTTGAAAATGCGGCGCAGGAGCAGATGTATGTGTTCACCAGGCGGCGGTGGCCAAATGTGCAATGCGAGCCAAACCTGTTTTATATCAATGGTGCTCTGATTGGTGGTGCCATGATTATGGTGCAATCAATTCCGGGTGGATTGGGTAAGATCGCGGTGGCAAAATGGGGGCCGATGCTGGTGGAGGCAAATGCGCCGGACGCTGCACTTACCTATGGAAAAATTGTAGAAGCTTTAATCGCAGAATATGCGGATAAACGCAAAATGATGATTTCAATTCTGCCTAAAGTCAGCCCTTTGCCAGTGAATATGGCGCTTGAACATTTGCGTGAACGCGGTTTTGTAGACGGTTCGCAGCTTGAATTCCCGAATCGTTATTTGGTGAATTTGCGTTTGAGTGATGAGGAGCAACGCAAGAGCTTTGCGCAAAAATGGCGCTATCATCTCAATAAATCTCTTAAGAATGATTTGAAATTTGAAGTGGCTGATGCATCTCGTTTGCCTGAGTTTGATGAACTGTATCAGGCGATGAACGACCGAAAAAAGTTTGCGGACCATTCCGCCTATGAAACCATTTCAGATTTGATGCAGTTGGAAGATGAAACACTTCGCCCTGCTTTGTTTTTTGTGCGCAAAGGGGCGCGCATTGTCGCCGGAGCGATCGTTTATAAAGTGGGCAATACCGCTGTTTACCTTTACGGCGCGACTAATAAAGAGGCGCTGCCACTGCGTGCCGGCTATTTTATACATTGGGAAATTATTCGCTGGTTGAGGGATAATACCAAAGCGGATTTGTATGATCTGGGGGGTACTGACGGGTTTCAGGGATTGCATCAATTCAAAAAAGGTATGGTGGGCACTAAAGGATTTATAGAACCTGTGGCACCGGTGATGAATTACGCTTCAAGTTTGCGGGCGCGGCTGGTTGGTGATTTTGCATACTTTTTGCGTGATCAGCTGAACTGGTTGCGTGGGCGCATTGAGAAATTGCGCTTGGATATGGCCTCGCCGGACCAGAAACGTAAATGAGCATCAAGGCGCGTCTGGCGTCGCAATCAACAATCATTTTTGGGACACGTCTGATGGGCGCGGGTACTATTGTACTGGCGCAGGCTGGGATTGCCCGGATCTGGGGCGGGGAAGTGCTGGGCGAATACCTGCTGATCATGGCAGTGATTAATCTGGTGGCGATGTTGATGCCCCTTGGATTTCAATCTGTTGGAACATATTTTGCTGCGGAATATCGCGCAAATGGGCAGGGGCGTTTGCTTTGGCGGTTTTTATTGCAGTCCTATGCTCATGTGTTGGTCGTTGGGTCCAGTCTTGGATTTATCAGTTATGTTGTTTTAAGCCAGATCGGCAGCGGGACAAATGGAGTTCTTTTGTCCGGCGCAATGGCAAATGTGCTGGGTATTTTTGAGAGATATTGGATGCAAGGGGGCATACTTGCCTTTGCAATTGCTATTGTTTTTGTAAACGGCGCGGTTTTAGTTGGCTTGAAGCGCCCCTTTGCCGGGTTTTTCGCTGATGGCATTTTTAGGCCGCTTCTGGTTGTCTTATCATTTGCG
>JAJRRJ010000011.1 GCA_024279575.1 Alphaproteobacteria bacterium
CCGCAGGGCCGCCGGGAACCTGTATCTGCACAATATTGCCGTTGATTACAGGTTCAGCCGCGCTTAGTTTTTCAGCAACGCCCGCCGCGCGGGAGGCATCCTCATTGTTGCGCAGGGTGAGTTTAATCGTATCTCCAGCGATTTTGTCACGCAACTGTTTGGGCGTCCCCTCCCCGACAATTATGCCATGATCAATAATCAATATCCGATCACACAACGCATCAGCTTCATCCATATAATGGGTGGTCAGAAAAATTGTCGTTCCGTATTCATCGCGCAATTTTGTGATATGGTCCCAAAGATTAGCGCGTGATTGCGGGTCCAATCCGGTGGTTGGTTCGTCCATAAACACCAGCGCGGGCTGATGAATAAGGCCCATGGCAATATCTACCCGGCGGCGTTGACCACCAGACAAGGAGCCACATTTTTTGTCCCACTGCCCCTCAAGGTCAAGGGCCCGGAAAAGTTCCAGACCACGTTCGTGCGCCGTGCTTTTTGCAATGCCATAAAGCCTGGCCTGCCACATAATTTCATCACCTGCCCGCGCTTCATCTGAGGTGCTGCCACGCTGGGAAATATACCCAATATGGCGTTTGATTTCATTCTGTTCGGTTTGCAGATCAAACCCGGCAATGCTGGCTGACCCACCGCCTGGATTGAGCAATGTACAAAGCATTTTCATAGTGACGGATTTTCCGGCACCATTTGGTCCCAAAAACCCGACAATTTCGCCTTTGAACACCTGAAGATCAACCCCACGCACCGCCTGAACCTCGCCGGTACGCCTCTTGAAGGTTTTGCTCAGCCCATGGGAACTGATCATTGGAGCCGCTTCAGTGTACCCGGCAAATTGTGTGCTATGCTTGACCTGATTTGGAAATTGGCTATTCATAATATCTCAAAAATATTTGGAATGAAAAGTATCTTATGAATCAAGATATACAAAAGTCAAGGGAAAGCTACGCCCGAATGGTGGACAGGTTAATTGCCGCTGCCAGAGCCTCGCAAAATGCGGCAGATATGTTTGATGAAAATCTGGGTAAAATTTTTGGCTCAAACCGGACGGATGGGCGTTGTGCTGACATCATTCAGCGTTTTGGTCGACTGACAGCGGGAGAGCTTGCCGAGCAAACCGGGCTGACGACAGGTGCCATAACCACGATTATTGACCGGCTGGAAAAATCCGGGGTGGCGCGCCGCATACGCGACAAGAGCGACAGGCGCAAGGTCTATGTGGAACTGACCGAATTCGCAAAAGAGATGGTCAACACCATGTTTGCACCAATGGGGGAAGTGTTCGGGCAGGCCATGAACGAGGTACCACTGGAAGATGTGCGGGTGATTGCACAATATCTGGAATTCACCGAGCGCATGAACAAGGCCTATGCCGAGGTTTTAACAAAACACGGCTCTAAATCGGGCGCCAGCAAAAAGGAACGCCTTTTGTGCGCCAAAGGATTTGCCCAGGATGTCAGAGATATCAACCCCTCGCTTGCAGACACATGGGGGCAGACACCAGCTGATCCACCTCAAACCGGCAAAAGCCCCTCCATTGATTTTTATGACACCTAAGCCAACCATGCCCTGGCGGCGGGAACAGCTAAATCCGTTCCCCGTTGATAATTTTGTATGTGGGCTCTTTCAAAGTCACCAGTTCCTCAGCGGCCACAGGATGCACGGCAATAGTGCGATCAAAGTCTGCTTTTGTTGCGCCCATACCAACAGCAATGCCCACCATCTGGATCATTTCTCCAGCCGCATGCCCCATGATATGCACGCCCAGAACTTTATCTGTTTTTGCATCAGTAATCAGCTTGAACAGCATGCGTGTATCGGTTTGAACAAATGCATGGGTCATTGGTTTGAAGCGCGCAATGTAAATGTTTATCTCCTTGAATTCAGTTGAAGCTTCTGCCTCAGTCAGACCCAGAATTCCAATTTCAGGATCGGAAAAAACCGCTGTTGGAATGATAGACAGATCAACCGTTGTCGGATTGTTGCCAAATTGGGTTTGAGCAAACGCCGCCCCTTCCCGGATAGCAACCGGGGTCAATGCGGCGCGTCCGTTTACATCTCCAACGGCAAAGACAGAAGGGCAGCTTGTACGGCAAAACTCATCTACCGGAATTTCTCCGTGCCTTCCGGGTTCAACGCCAATGCTTTCCAGTCCCAGCCCCTCAACATTGGGAGTGCGCCCGGTGGCATACATGACCTGATCAATATCCACTTTCATATTGTCAGAACAAACCACGCACAGGCCTTTTTCAGTTTTTTCAATGGCAGTTGGTTGTGTCGCCAGACATACTTTAATGCCTTTATGGCTCATCTCTTCGGTCAACCCCTCGCGCACATGCATATCAAATCCACGCAATATCAGCGCGCCGCGATAGGCAAGGGTCACATCAACGCCCAACCCGTTAAAAATGGAGGCGAATTCGACGGCGATATAACCTCCCCCTACGATCATAATTGATTTGGGCAGGGATTTCAGATCGAACGCCTCGTTAGAGGTAATAGTATGCTCAATGCCTGGAATGTTTGGCACAAAAGGTTTGCCACCGGTCGCAATCAGGATTTTTTCTGCGGTTAAGATTTCCTGACTATTATGCAACAGTACTGAATTGGGACCAGTGATTGTTGCACGATCAGCGCGTGTTTCAACACCCGAAGCGGAGAGCAAGGAACCATAAATCCCCTCAAGTCGCTCAATTTCCTTATCCTTGTTGGCAAGAAGAGTTGGCCAGTCAAAGCTTGCCTCCACCGACCAGCCAAAACTTTTTGCAACGTCAAAGGTTGAACTGAAGCCGCTGGCATAGGTAAAGAGTTTTTTGGGAACACACCCGCGAATTACGCAGGTGCCACCCAAGCGGTATTCTTCAACAATACAAACTTTTGCACCCAGACCCGCTGCCACCCGCGCCGCACGCACGCCGCCCGAACCGCCGCCGATTACGATCAAATCGAAATTATTTGCCATGATGCATTACCTGTTTGCCAATGAAAACTAAGCTGTGCGCTTGCCACAAAAAAAGACCCCGCACAAGGCGGGGTCCAATCATTGGTCAAATTCTATATTATTTTACTCAATTAAAGCTCAATGCCTTTGTCTCGAAGTTCTGCGCGGACTTTGGCAAAAAACTCAGTATTCAAATTGACCTGAAAAATTTGCATGGCCGAGGACAGGTCTTCATTTATAGATTGATTTACTTGGGCCAGTTTTCTGCCTGCATCAGTTTCATAAAACGCTGTAATTTCTCTCAATTCCGCCTCCGTGAACCTCAATGCGTAAATTCGGGCAAACTGATCAAACAATTCATCTTTTTTATCGGAGTAAAATTTGATGACTTCACCAATCGCATCACCAACCTCTTGTGTAATTTCAGGGTTTTGCGACAAAATGGTGCGCATGGAATTAATACCTGTTTGAATGAGCGCGCGCGCATAAATCTGCGCATTGTCCGTCAAATCCACATATTTGCGCGCCAAATTCAAATGATCTGGAGAAAGCTCCTGGGCGCGTGTGGGTAGTGCTGCGCCAAGCATCATCGTGCAACTCAGCACAACAAATATAAATGCCTTCGCATTGAATTTCATCATAAAGTTCTTCATTAAAAACGATCCCTAGTTTTCGTCCTGATGTTTTTGCATATCGGGTTATCGACTTAGTTTGATAACACCATTTGCTCCGGCAATGTAAGCATTCTGGCACATATTTAGAAAAAGGCCATGCTGCACCACACCGGGAACTTACAACAACTTGTTTGAAAGTTCTTTTGGATTGGAAATGCGGCTAAAACATGCATCAAAAATGAAGTGCCCTTCATCGGTTACAAATGGTGCATCCTTGCGGGTTTTACGCAAGGAAAGCTCGCCGGACAATTCCAAATTCCTCGCAACGTCCAGGAGTGCCCTTTTTGTTGCCATCAGGCCAAATTGATTGACCTCTATGGGCAACGCAAAAGCGCCAAGCACTTCAACCAGTTTGCTCTCATCTGCAATGACAATCATTTTTTTAGACGCTGCGGCGACAATTTTCTCACGCAACAATGCCCCCCCGCCACCCTTGATCAGCGACAAGTCAGCCGTAATTTCATCGGTTCCGTCAACAGTTACATCCAGATAGTCAAGGTGGTCCAGATCCGAAAGGGGAATTTTGAGGGATTGCGCTTGCGCTGCGGTTTGCTCCGAAGTGGGGACGCATATACATTCAAATCCCTCTGCCACCTTTGCTCCCAGCAAATCAACAAAATGTTTTGCTGTTGAGCCCGTGCCCAAACCAATTCGCAACACCTGGCCCCCGGAGACGTTCAACTCTTGCAAAGCAGATTTTGCAGCCAATATCTTGTATGCTTCACTCATAAACCTACTTACCTTTAGCTTGCACGCCCTGTTTATACTCAACGTTGAGAACCGAAAAAACTCAAGTTCAATTAATGGATATTTGAAACTGCTAGGCCCCCATCCAGGGCAAGTCAATCGCTACCTCACGAAATATTGATCAAGAGGTGTGCCCCATTAGCAACAAAACTAAATTCAATTACATCATTTTAAAGACTTGAGGCAATAATGCGCTTTGCAGACCTTATATTTAAGGTTAACAGTGTTGAATCACTTTGGGACGGCGAAGCGGACTGCCGAACAGGTTTAGGGAAAATAACGATGACAAAAAAACTACATTCTTTTTTCGCAATTGTACTCAGCGCATTTGTATTGTTGGCCGTAGCCATACCAGCCAACGCAGCACGGGTTTACAACCCGGATACCAACAGATGGGAAGAGGCAACTGCGCGAGCGACAAGCACGCGCCAGAGCAGTGTACCCCGCAGATTGGTTGACTATACTACAAACCTCAAAGTTGGTTCTATTGTTGTGGAAACCAGCGAGCGACGTGCTTATTTCGTCATGCCTGACGGCAAGGCAATGCGTTATGGCGTTGGTGTTGGTCGTGATGGTTTCCGCTGGAGCGGCACGCATCGCCTGACCCGCAAAGCGGAATGGCCGGGCTGGACCCCCCCTGCCGCCATGCGTCGACGTCAACCGGAACTGCCTGCGTATATGCCTGGTGGCCCCGACAATCCCCTTGGCGCGCGCGCCCTGTATGTTGGCAGCACCCTTTATCGATTGCATGGCACATCTGAGCCATGGACCATCGGTCAGGCGGTTTCATCCGGGTGCATTCGATTGACCAATGATGACATTACCGATCTTTATGAACGTGTGCGCGTTGGAGCATTAATTGTTGTAAATCAATAGGCCCCATACCGTAATACGCCAAATATAGAGACCGGCCTTTTGGGCCGGTCTTTTTTTACTTAACTCTATTGTCGGCCACTATTTGGCGCTACAAGGATAAGGTTAAAAAGCTCAACCCGTGATTAATCACCAAACAAACCGGTTTTACCATGAAAATGGACGTCTCCAGCAGCGGCACACCTCCAACCCGGCCCCAAGGAACCAAACTGGTTGATGGCTTTGGGCGAAATGTCACTTATCTGCGCGTGTCAGTTACCGACCGGTGCGATTTCAGATGTACCTATTGCATGTCTGAAAATATGAAGTTCCTTCCCAAAAAGAACGTTTTGAGCTTTGAAGAACTCAGCGAGATCATTGGCAGATTTATTGAGCGGGGCGTAACAAAAGTACGGCTGACCGGAGGCGAACCTCTGGTCAGGCGCGACATCATGGCGCTAATCTCGCGGCTTTCAAAGCACTTGGATGGCAATCAACTCAAGGAACTGACCTTAACCACAAATGGAAGTCAGCTTGCTCGATATGCACCTGATTTGATAGAAAACGGGATCCGCAGGATCAATGTTTCCCTTGATACGCTGGATGAAAAGAAATTTTCAGACATTACACGCCGCGGGCGGTTGGCGCAGGTCCTGGCAGGAATTGATGCTGCCGACAAGGCGGGCTTAAAAATCAAAATCAACATGGTGGCCATGAGCGGGTTTAACGATGAAGAAATTGAGCCAATGATGATTTGGGCACACGGACGAGGGTTTGACCTGACATTGATTGAAGAAATGCCCTTGGGCGAGGTTTCCGGCAATCGCTCAAAAAGTTTTTTGCCACTTCGTGATGTGCGTGACAAACTGGCTTCTAAATTTTCGCTTGAAAAAATTGACCACAAAACTGGCGGCCCGGCACGGTTTGTGAGAATTGCGCAAACTGGCGGGCGGCTGGGTTTTATCACGCCAATGAGCCACATTTTTTGCGAAAGTTGCAACCGGGTAAGGCTCACCTGCACCGGCAAGCTCTTCTTATGCCTTGGCAAAGAAAACAATTTGGACTTACGCGAGCCCTTGCGCCAAAAAGGACTGGCAGGACTGGATGCGGCACTGGACAATGCAATGATCTTAAAGCCCAAAGGACACGATTTTGATCATACAAGAAAAGAGCCCGCCATTGATCGTCATATGTCAGTAACAGGGGGCTAAACCAGTTTTTAGCTAGCTTGTTTCTCCTAAGGGGAGCTCTGTTGTGTATTTGATCTGCTCCATGGAAAAAGAAGAGCTGACATCATTGATCGAAACCTTTGATATCAGACGCCGATAAAAATCGTCATAGGCGGCAATATCCGGCACAACCACACGCAAAATATAGTCCACGTCCCCACTCATGCGATAGAATTCCATAACCTCGGGAAACTTTTCAACAACGCTCGAAAAATTTGCCAACCATTCCTGAGAGTGTTCGCGGGTACGAATAGCTACGAAAACACTCACCGCCGCATTTACCTTGGTCGGATCAAGTATCGCCACCCTGCTGGTGATTACATCGTCTTCCTCCATTTTCTGAATACGTCGCCAGCAAGGGGTTGTGGACAACCCCACTTTTCGTCCGATCTGGGCAACAGGAACCGTTGCATCCTTTTGCATAATGCGGAGAATTTTTCGGTCGATTTTATCAAGTGCCATAGCATCCATCCAAAGAGCAAGTTCAGCAGAAAAATTGGAATAAAATACTAAAACGGCGTGTTTTCTATCTCAATTTGAGCAACCTATGCTAAAATCGATAGAAATTGTCAATGCTCAGTGCTTATCTTGCCAACCAACTCCAAAACCAATCAAACATATTTTGGCCTGAAGATGACTGGCGTACACCGTCTCGCCAATCCCTTGGGGAAATAAACTCACCGGACCAGATTCCAAGCCTGCTCGCCCGTGCGATTGCTTCTTCGCGAGGGTAATCATTATATGAAACAGCCAGCCCCTCACGTACCAGAATGGCGCCTACGTCGCGATTGCCAACCTTACAGAGCGACAAGGCGCGCCCAAATTTATCCCTTGCCTCAAAACTGCACAAGACATTCCCTGATGCCAGAAGCTGAGCCAGCCGCTGCTTTGAGCGCTCCCCGCATGACCATGAGGCCCCTTTGTCGTCCAGGCATATTTGATCAAGCTCGGGGGCATCAATCCCCAAAAGGCGAACACGCTGATCCCCAATCCTTATGCTATCACCATCCGCTGCATGGCCCCGGCCTGATAAAACAGAATTGCTTTGGGGGAAAAAGTAACCAGACAATGCAAGAGCAAAAGCCAGAAACCCAAACAGTAAAATCAGATTCAGAATCTGGGACGTTTTGCGTAGGAACCGTAAAAAGCGCAACTTCATATTAACCACATTTGAACTAGTATTCTCGCTAAATTTTGATGTTTCAAAATGTAGCACATTTCACTGCCCCGGGTGCGACAAGAATTTTCGTGAGTATTGCAATGCCGCAGCAGGC
>JAJRRJ010000185.1 GCA_024279575.1 Alphaproteobacteria bacterium
CTGGAGGGCAAACGAATTGGTGTTGCTGTTGTTGGAACCCAGCATTTTTGGGATCGTGAAGCATTTAATGGAGCGGTTTCAACTATTGAAAAACTGGGTGGCGAGGTTGTTCCAGTTGATGGCGGACGTGACAATCAAGTTCACGCCGACAATCACGATATACTGTTGGCGGCTAAGGTTGATGCTGTTATTTCAATCTTGGGGGACGGTGCAGTTGAGTCTAAATTTGAAGCGTTGAGTGCTGCGGGTATTCCGGTTTTCACCGTTGACCATTTATCACCCCACGGCATTAACAATACGACTTCTGATAATTATTACATGGGCAGCACAATCGGACGTTATATGGCCGATGCCATTGGCGGCGAAGGCACTGTGGCGGTATTTAACGCATTTGAAGGCGCCCTCAGAATTTGTGGTATTCGTGTTGGATTGTGGAAATATGTGCTTCAGGATTATCCGGGCATCACAGTGATTGAACCTGAACTTGCCGAAGAATTTGCCAATGCCCCCGAAGATGCCCGGAAACAGACACTTGATCTGCTAAGCCAGTACCCGGAAGGCACATTAGATGCGATCCACGTTGGCTGCTGGGATCAACCAGCAATTGGTATTGTGCAGGCACTGGAAGAGGCCGGGCGTACCGATGTTATTGTCACAGCTCTTGATGGGGGACCAGAAACCCTGGAAATTATGGCTGAGGATGGCTCGCCATTTGTTGCAAATGTTGCACAGCAACCCCATTTGATCGGCTCAACTGCTGCGATGAATGTTGCCGCATATTTTGCCGGCGAAACTCTGTTGCCACAAACATTTGTGTCAGTTTTACCGGTCAATGGTCAGGAAGAAGCCAAAGCAGTATACGAATTGCTGGGCTACGGCACTATTGATTAATCCTATGGTCATGGTCATTTTTTGACTATGGTTTCCTTTAAGCCGGGGCCCAAAACCGGGCTCCGGCTTTTATCAGGTTTTCTTGATTGCAAGAGGTTTTGTCTAAGTGAGCGATGCCATTCTAGTGATGAAAGACATCACCAAGACCTTTCCAGGTGTGCTTGCACTGGACAAGGCTTCGCTGTCTGTCTTGCCGGGAGAAATTCATGGACTTGTGGGTGAAAATGGCGCCGGAAAATCTACGATAATAAAAGTTCTTGCTGGTGTTTATCAGGCACAAGGCGGGTCGTTAAGCGTAAATAACACGCTGATTTCTTCTGTTACGCCCCAGGCAATTCATGATGCCGGCGTTAGATTTATTCATCAGGAATTGCATCTTGTTCCCCATTTCAGCGTTGCTGAATCCGTATTCATGGGGCAGGAATTAACCGGCCCGTTTGGCCTGTTGCGAAAACAAATGCGTATCCGCTCTGAGGAGTTTTTACGCAAAACTCTGGATGTAAAAATCGATGGAAATACGCTTATTCGCGACTTGGGAACAGCGGAGCGGAAACTGGTGCAGATTGCACGCGCATTAATTGATAATCAGGCGCGTCTTGTTGTTTTTGACGAGCCAACCGCCCCATTGGCCAGCGGGGAAGTTGGTAAGCTTTTAGCGGCTATTCGTCGGTTAAAAGAGCGCGGAATCGCAATGATTTACGTCTCCCACTATCTTTCGGAAATTACCAATATTTGTGATCGCGTTACAGTGTTTCGCAATGGGCAAACGGTGGCGGTTTTTAATGAGATAAAAAAAGACAGTGCCGGTGCTTTGATAGAGGCGATGGTGGGACGCGAAATTAAAAATCTTTATCCAAAAAACTCCCACTCCCCCTCCTCCCCGGCAATACAGGCTAAAAACCTTGGCGATGGAAAGAGTTTTCATGATGTTAGTTTTACACTTCATTCTGGTGAAGTGGTGGGAATTGCCGGGCTGATTGGCTCGGGACGCGCCGAACTTATTGATACGCTTTATGGTTTGCGCCAGGCAACATCCGGTGAAATTTGGCTGAACAACAAAACAATTCAACTCTCCAGCCCTGCCGATGCTGTAACGAGGGGAATGGTTTTAGTACCGCGGGACCGTCGTCATGATGGTCTGGTCCTGGGAATGAGTGTATCGGAAAACGTTAATCTTGGCTCGCTAAAAGATGTTTCAAAAATGGGCATTGAAATGCGGGCAATGGCTCTTGCGCGCGCTGCAAAGCAAATTAAAGACCTAGATATTCGCCCCCCCAACCCCTCGATGATTGCGCGTTTGTTAAGTGGTGGCAATCAACAAAAAACCGTGTTGGGGCGCTGGTTGACCACCAACGCAAAGGTGTTCCTGCTGGACGAGCCTACGGTTGGCGTTGACGTCGGGGCAAAAGTGGAAATTTATCAATTGGTTGAAACGCTTGCTCAAAACGGCGCAGGCGTGTTGCTTTCATCTTCAGACCCGGGGGAGTTGATTGGCCTGTGCGACAGAATTCTGGTGATGATGCGGGGCCGTATCACCCATGAAATAGACACTGACGGATTAAGCATCGACCGGCTTGTCGCCATGACAACAGGAGCAACAGGCTCGAGTGTGACGCGTAATAAATCTGTGGGGGCTGCCAATGAGTAAGGCAAAAAACTTTTTAACCTTAAGCCGTATTATTGACGCTGCGCCCCTGGTGATTTTTTTGGGCATGCTCATCTATATTGGCTTTAACGCACCAAATTTCATGAAATTCAGCACCATGCAACTGGTGCTGAATCAAAGTGTGCCGGTTGTTGTTGTATGTCTTGGCCTCTCTATTGTGGTGATGGCGGGCGGTGACGGTGTGCTTTCGGGGGGGATTGATCTTTCAATCCCGGCAACAGCGGTGCTTAGTGCCGGGATAATTGCTCAGCAATTAGCTCAGGCCGACGCGCCGCTCTGGCTTGCAATCGTTCTGGCGTTCGCAGCAGCGGCAATCGTTGGTTTGATAAATGGTTTAATGGTGACGCGGATCGGCATGACCCCGCTATTGACTTCCCTTGCAACATTTGTCGCCGTTGTCGGGGTTAGTAAACTGGTGACTTCCAGCCGCCGGATCAATGTTGATGACCCATTCATTGTTTTCTTGCGTGATGGCAATATTTTTGGGATTTCCGCCGGGGTTTTTATCACGTTGATCCTGGTGCTGATGTTCTATTTTTTAATTCATCGCACTAAATGGGGCATTAACATGCAGGCAGTTGGTGGTAGTCGCGATGCGGCAGAAATGTCCGGCATCAATCCCTCATATTATCAGATGTGGGCATTTGTTCTAGCGGCGCTCACCGGGTTTCTGGCATCGTTTTTTATTCTGGCGCGCGGCTCTGGCAGCTCACCCGGCACCGAAGACAATTTGATGTTGGAAATGGTTCTTGCCACATTCCTGGGCGCGGCGTTTTCCCCGCGCAGGGTGGTAACTCTCTGGGGGGCGGTTTTAGGGGCGGTTCTGGTTGCAGCCCTCTCAATTGGTTTCAAAACCATGGGCGTAAACGTATTCTGGACCGGCCTGATCAAAGGATCACTTATTCTGGTTGTTGTTGCCCTTGGAGCGCTGTCGGTGAAGGTGAAGGCATGAGCATAAAATCGCTTTTAGGCAGATATGGCTTCCTGTTTATCATAGCCGGATTTATTCTGTTTTTTGCCAGCTTCAACCCGGTGTTCTTACAGGGGGGCAACCTGATGAACATCGTTGCCGGTTCAGCTATTTTGCTGATCGTTGCATTGGGCATGACCTTGATCGTTGCCACCGGTGGTATTGATCTATCCGTCGGGATAGCGCTGGATTTTGGCGCAGCTTTTGCAGTGGTGGCGATGAAAGAATATGGCATAAACTGGTATGGCGCAGCGCTGATTGGCATTGGTGGAGGCAGCATTGTAGGGCTTCTCAATGCGTTTCTCACTGTGGGTCTGAATATATCACCATTTTTGGCGACCCTGGGTACGTTTTTTATTGGATCATCGGTGCAACGTATCTTTACCAATGGCGGCGGCCCTATTTCATATCGGGGGATGCCCCAGGAGTTTCGCGATCTTGCCGTTGGCGAAGTTTATGGAATCCCCACAGAAATCGTGATCGCCGGGGTGATTTGTTTAATCTATTTTATTGTTTTGGAGCGTTCAATTATCGGGCGACGCATTCATGCGATAGGCATGCAACGCAGCGCGGCAATTGTCGCCGGGCTTAAAGTCAACAAATACCTGATTTGGAGTTTTGTTGCAGCATCAATGACTGTTGCGGTTGGTGGTTTGATTGCCGCTGCAAATATTCGCATGTTTACACCCCTTTCAGGGTTTTCCTACCTGCTTGACGCCATAGCTGCGGTATTCATCGGCGCAGCTTTACATCCACGAGGGCGGCCAAATGTGCTTGGAACACTGGTCGCTGTATTGTTTTTGGGCATCGTAACCAACGGGTTGAATCTAATGGGTTTGAACTTCAATGTTAAAGGCGCCATGTCGGGAATTATTCTGGTTTCAGCATTGGCTCTTGCGGTTGCACAAAGCAAACAGCGCTAGTTCCAAATATTGTTAGATCATTGGTGTAATTTTTGGCGGCTTGCTAATTGTGAGTTCGGGCAGTTTGCCAACCCACTTTTGAATTTTAACCAGTGTAGTGTGTGCAGTACTGCCCTGGGCCAGATCAGAAGTACCCTTATCCAGTGTCAACACATTCGGGTTGCCATGCACTTCAATTTGCTCTCCATCAATATTTTGCGGATCAAACCAGGCGCCGGTTGTCAGCGCTATGCAATCTTGTCGAATTTGGTCTGTCAAAGTCACACCACTTAAACATGCACCGCGTTGATTAAAAATTTTAATAATATCACCATCCCTGATGCCAAATCGGGAGGCAGTTTCAGGGTGCAGGACACATGGTTCCCGACCTTTGATCTTCAGGCTTTGTGCCTCACAGCCATTGTCGAGCTGGGAGTGTAAACGTGCATGGGGTTGCCCTGAGATTAAATGCAACTGATCTGGTTTGGCGCACCCAAGCCATTCAATCGGGGTAAGCCATGTGGGATGGCCCGGGCAGTTTGATAAATCCATAGCCGCAATAGCTTCACTATAAAGCATGATCTTGCCGCTTTGGGTATTGAGGGCTGCCCCGACAGGGTTATTTATAAAGTCTCTCATCTGGACGCGGGTTTCATAAGCATCCGGCGTTTCAAATTTTCCAGTCGCTACAAAATCGTCAAAATCCGGCAGAGTGAAACCTGCCGAATCAGCGATATTTTTGCTTTGTAGCCACAGCCAGCGTAGCCAGTCTTTTTCACTTTTATTATCTGTGAAACTGTCGGCAAATCCAAGATGGCGGGCAATATGCTTAAATATCTGATGGTCGCTCAGGGCCTCGCCGCACGGCTCCATAAGTTTGCTCATATAGATCAGCGCCGGATCCCGCCGGTTCATCATGATATCATTTCGCTCCAGCGCACACGAGCTGGGAAAAATAATATCGGCTCGGCGTGCGGTGGCGGTCCAGCTGTGATCGTGCACAATAACAGTGTCAGGTTTTGTCCATGCGCGTTCAAGTCGGCTCAGATCCTGCTGATGATGAAACGGGTTCCCGCCAACCCAATAGACCAGACGAATATCAGGATAAATATGATTGCGCCCGGCAAACTTGTAATGCCCACCAGGATTTTCAAGCATTTTAGTAATGTGCGAAACCGGGATAAAATCTTTAACAGGATTGTTCCCTTGAGGAAGCGAAGGCCAGGGGATAAGCTGGGCAGGGCGGCCCACCGGGGTGGTTGAACCATAGCCAAATCCAAATCCGGTGCCGGGTTGCCCGATCTGACCCAGCATAGAGGCCAAGGCCAGCCCCATCCAGATGGGTTGCTCCCCATGATCGGCACGTTGGACGCCCCAATTAAGCGCAATCATTACGCGTTTGCCGATAAATTTTTTGCCAAGAGTGTAAATTTTATCGCTTGAAACAGCACATATATCTGCGGCCCATTCCGGTGTTTTTGCTATACCGTCGACTTCGCCCGCTATATAGGCGCGCAGTTGCGGCCATCCACTTGTGTATCGGCTTAAAAAACTCTCATCCTGAGCGTTGGATTGTAGAATTTCATAGGCCAGCGCCAACATCAGAGCGGTATCGGTGCCGGGGCGAATAGAAAGCCACTGCGTGCTTTTAATGCTGGACATGTCGCTTTTTTGCGGCGAAATATTCACAACTTCCATGCCACGCGCCGTTGCAGCGTTCAGCCAATAACCCACCTCATGAATTGAAGTGCCCGATGAGGCAATTTGTGCGGTGTTTGTAGATATTCCACCAAAAGCCAAAAGCAGTTCACAATGCTCAGCGATCAAAGGCCAACTGGTCATATTGTCTTGAAAAAGCTTGTTTGACATGCCCACAATATGGGGCAATAAAACTTCAGCGGCAGCGTGAGAATAAGTGTTGCGCGATGAGGTGTAGCCCCCAAAACAGTTTAGAAATCGTTTTAATTGTGACTGCGCATGGTGAAAACGTCCGGCACTGGCCCAACCATAGGAGCCTCCATATATTGCCTGATTGCCGTATGATGTTTTTACTCTTTGCAGTTCATCCGCCACAAGTTTTGAAGCTTCCTCCCAGGATGTTTCAACATATTCGTCTCCACATCGATTTGCACCCTGATCACCATCAAGCCACCCCTTTCGGATAGCAGGGCGCTTAATTCGCAGGTCTGTGTCCTGCATGGCAGATACCCAGCCTTTCCCGATTTGTGAAGGGTTTGTATCGGGGGTGTCCGGCGCAAGAAACAAGTTCTGTAAACCTGTTGAAGCAATGTAACTGCCCCAGTGGGAAGCGGTGCGTTTCACCTTCATATTCCGATCCTTATACTGCAAAAAAGCACACTCACCACATTTACATATGTACATTAAAATGTCATATGTAAATATATAAGGAGCCGATATATGCAAAACCAAAGACGAACCGAAGATGTCGCCCTGGGTATTCGCCGCAGGGTATTTGAACACGCTATTCGTAACAATGGGGGCTACCTTTCGCAAGCCTGCTCAGCTGCAGAACAGCTGGCATGGCTCTATAATGAAGAACTTAATCTTGGCGAGCCTACTTTGCCTATGATTCCAAAGCCCTTTGGAGGTGTGCCTTCAGCGACCAACCCGGACTATCACACGGGAGCGGGCTATAACGGGCCGTTTGAATCCCAATATGATCGGCTGTTTATCGCCCCGGCCCATTATGCGCTTAATGCCTATGCGACTTTGATTGAGGTCGGTCGCATGGCCCCTGAGGGCTTGGAAATGTTCAACAAGGATGGCTCCAGCGTTGAGATGATTGGCGCTGAACATAGCCCGGGCATGGAAGTGCACAATGGAACTTTGGGCATTGGCCTTTCCACAGCAGCCGGGCTTTCCTGGGGCCGAAAACAGCGCAAAGAGACAGGGCGCACCTGGGTATTTATGTCCGATGGTGAAGTACAGGAGGGCCAGACCTGGGAAGCGGTTCAAGCCTGTGCGCACCATGGCATCGATAATGTTTTTGCTATTATGGACGTTAACGACCAGCAATGTGATGGTGCTATGAGCTCGGTCATGGAAGTTGGCGATATCCGCGCCAAGTTTCTCGCCTTTGGTGCGGCATGCGTCGAAATTGATGGCCACGACCTGAGCGCCATGCGCGACGCGGTAAAAGAGCCTCATGAGGGTAAACCACTGATCATTCTGGCGCGGACAAATCCGTTCCACACCATGAGCATTCTTGAGGAACGCTTTCCCCGATTACATTATGTGCGCTTCAAGTCCGAAGATGAGCGCGCCCGAATGAATATTTCCATCGCCAAAGATCTTGGCATTGATCCAATCGATTATGCGCATTAAGGGGCGATGAAATGGTTGAAATGGTAACAAAACCCTACGCGGCGGCCTTTGAAAAACATGCGCTGGCCAATCCTGATGTGTTGTGCCTGTCGGCGGATTTAACCTCGTCCTGTGAAATTGACAAATTTCGTGATCGGCATCCGGAGCAATTCTTGTCCATGGGCATGGCAGAGCAAAACATGATGAGCTTTGCGGGTGGTTTGGGTCTGGCAGGTTTTCGCCCGTTCATTCACACTTTTGGTGTGTTTATGTATCGTCGCCCCTATGATCAGTTAATGGCCTCCATTGCCTACCCCCGGCGCAAGGTGCGCCTGATGGCCTTTCTGCCTGGCATTACCACCCCGGGCGGCATGACCCACCAATCCATCGAAGATATATCTGTCATGCGCTCCATCCCCAATATGACCATTCTTGAAACCGGGGACGCGACGGAGGTTGAGAGCATTTGCGAGGCCGCAGATTACATTGACGGACCGGTTTACTGCCGCGTATTGCGCGGGTCTATCCCGCGTCTGTTTGATACGCCAATTGAGGTTGGTAAAATGCGCGAGCTGGCCTCAGGTGACGATGTGCTGGTGGTAACTGCTGGCATTTGCACCGAAGAGGCCATGCGCGCCAGATCCGTGTTGGAAAAGGCAGGTGTTGGTGTTCGCCATTTACATTTGCACACGATAAAACCTTTTGATTCAGCCGCGTTGCTCGATCATATTGGCTCGGTTAAGCATGGTGTGGTAACGCTGGAAAATCACGTTACCGAAGGCGGCATAGGCTCGCTCGTAGCTGAGACCATGGCCGATGCGGGTATCGGCAAACGCCTGGTGCGCTTAGGGCTAAAAGATACCTACGCCCATGGTGGGTCCCGTGCGTATCTGATGCGCTATTACGGGCTGGATGCAATTGCACTTGTGAGGGGCATTGAAGATTTGATGAAGGCTGATTTCAATATTTCAGAAGAGGATTTGGAGACGGCAAGGGTCGAGGCGGTGCATTCACTGGCCAAAGCTGAAGGCCTGTAATGTCAAATCGTTTTGGTGTCACCTATAAAATATTTGCCTCATCTCTGGCTGAGGCTCAAGCTCGGGCAGAGGGGATCGCCCTTGAACAAACAGTGGAAATTCCGCGCGATGTGGTGCCACCTGGCTATATTGAAGATGTGATTTTAGGGCAGGTCATAAATACGGTTTCGACAGGTGAAGGAATTTTTGAATCTGAAGTCACCTATTCTCCTGACTCGGTAGGATATGAGATGCCGCAATTATTGAATGTTATGTTCGGTAATTCTTCCATCCAAAAGGGCCTCAAAGTCATTGGCTTTACACCCGGGATTGAAATTCAAAAGCGGTTTCCCGGCCCACGATTTGGAGCAAAAGGTGTCCGGGCGCTAACCGGTCGCAACGCCGGCGGTTTTGTTTGCCCGGTAATTAACCCCCAGGGATCAACAAGCGAACATTTAGCTGAATTATGCTATCTGTGCGCCCGCGCCGGGGCAGACATAATTAAGGAAGATCATGGGCTGGCCAATCAGCATTTGGCGACATTTAAGCAGCGTGTGCCCCTGCTTTCCAAAGCCATTTCCCGCGCTAATACTGAACGCGCCGATAAGGGCAATAAAACCCGTGCCTTATATTTCCCCAACCTTGGAGGTCACGGGGATCAAATAAATGATTTTGCCATGTACGCTAAAGATGCCGGTGCTGATGGCGTACTCATCATCCCTGGCCTTTATGGATTTGACGCCATCAACCGCCTGGCTCGCAATCCTGAATTTGGCCTGCCTATCATGGCCCACCCCTCCCACCTTGGACCCTATGTGCTGTCCCATGACACAGGGTATTCCCACGCCATGATGTTTGGCACTCTGATGCGTTTGGCAGGAGCGGATATTTCCATATTCCCAAATGTAGGGGGGCGCTTTGGATTTTCCGTTGAAGAATGCACCGCAATTGCCAACGCCTGCACTGAGCGCAAAGGCTATGGCAAACCCATCCTGCCAAGCCCTGGCGGCGGCATGAGCATTGATCGCATGGGCGAAATGCGTGAAATGTATGGGGATAATGCTGTGTATCTGCTAGGGGGTGGGCTGTTACGATTCGGCGAGAATATTGGCGATGCCATCAAAGAGATGCGCAAGGCGCTAGATTAATTCGTACGTGTTGAGCAATTAAACAGCATACTGATGACTCTCACAGGTCCAGCTCAATGCTTATCAAAAATGACTGGCCCGAATAGCCCCTGGAATTGTAGACACTTCAAAGCACACCGGACCGCCTCCAGCCTCTTAAAAGAGGGAATGTTCCCCGATACATTGGCCGCACGAAAGGCGGGTTGAATTCGAAACTACATGCGGTTTGCGACGGTCATGGCAGGCCGGTGCTTCTGTTCCTGACGGCGGAGCAGGTGCCTGACTTAAAGGGGCCGGAAACGCCAGATACCTCATGATGAAACGTTGTATAAACAACGGCATAAGGTCGAAAACATGTTCGGCAGGATCAAGGATTGGAGACGAATATCAACCCGGTATGACCGCTGTGCGCACACATTTTTCTCCGCAATCTGTATCGCTGCTTTTGTCATATACTGGATTTAATGAGTCCTGAGCCTAGAAATGTGTATTTAATAAAACTATAAAATACGCCCTGGTTGTTGAGCCTCCAATTTTAACAGCGAAGCAGTGGAGTTTTAATGTAACCCCCTTCCATTTCCTCCCACTTCTGTTAACTAATGATCTTCATCAAATCCTGTACTTTATCCAGAAAGCCCCCCATGCCGTTCAATCCTGAAGACCTGCAAGCCGTTGTTTTTGACATGGATGGAATACTGATCGATAGTGAAGTTCTTTACAAAAAATTTGCTGTTGAGACCTTTAAGGACCTTGGATTTTCACTTTCTGACGAACTTCACCTGTCAACCGTTGGCATTCCGGGACCGGACGGGGAAGCGCTGGTGCGCGCCGCCATGGGGGAAACGTTTCCTTATGATGAATTTGACCATATCTGGCGTTCAAAAGTTGCTGCGGCCATGATGGAGCATGTGCCGTTAAAGCCGGGCGTGCGCGAATTCCTGACGCTTTTGGATGAGTTGGAAATCCCAACCGCCGTTGCCACATCTTCAACCCATGAGACAGCTCACCATCACCTGACCCGCGCTGACCTTTTACACCACTTTTCCGCTCTGGTTACAGGGGATCAGGTGGACAATGGAAAGCCCCACCCTGAGCCGTTTTTGCTGGCGGCGGAAAGGCTCGAAGTGGAGCCTGAAAACTGCCTGGCACTTGAGGATTCCCACAACGGGGTGCGCGCGGCCCACGGGGCTGGCATGCAAACAATCATGGTGCCCGATTTGCTTGTGGCCACCCCCGAAATGAAACAGCTCACGATTGCAGTAATGGATGACCTGAGTATGGTGAAAAACGTATTTGAATAGCACCGGCCTTTGCAAAAGCAACGCGGTTAAATGCTATGGTTAACCATTGGTAAATTTTTAGTTCCGAAAAATGCAAAAATAGGGTATGAAACTCAGGCGTGCTGTTCACAGTCGAATGGCTACGCTTTGACAAATATCCGCCTCAACAGAGGCAAAGTTTTATTCGGGTGAGAGTAGTGGGCGCTTTTACAACTTTTTTGCAGAATTGACGTTTCTTAGGCGCGCCTTTGCGGCAATGGTGGGGGTTGGTTGCTCGCTGGCGCTGTTTGTAGCGACGCCGGCTTTATCCCAGGGGGCCAATTTTGGTGCGCCCTCTAATTCCACTGAAGATTTTTTGCGGGGTGGATTTGGCTTGACTGAAACCATTGGGGAAGAGCTTTATCTGGCCCAACCCAAAGAGCTGACATCTGAACTTTTATCCGCCTATATTGCCAATTCGCGCGTTGCACGGCTACAAAACCCTGCCCTGCTGCAAGCCAATGCACTGGCTACGGGAATATTGCAATTTCCCTCAGACGCCCCAAGCCTGAACAATCAGGTTCTGTCCGCCTATGTGGCATCTGACTATGTTTCAACTGCCGGCCAGATTGTGGAAAACAATAAGGACAGGGAATGTCTGGCTCAGGCCATTTATCATGAGGCACGAGGTGAACCTGAGGACGGCCAGTGGGCAGTTGCCACAGTTATTTTAAACCGGGTTATTTCCTCACGCTATCCCACATCAGTTTGCGGAGTGGTTTTTCAAAATGCCTCCATGCGCAACCGATGTCAGTTTTCTTTTGCCTGTGACGGGATATCCGATGAGGGGGGGATTGGAAATCGCATTGTTCGCGAAGCGTGGGTCAAGGCCAACCTGATCGCTCTCACCGCTTTTGATCGCTTCAAGGCGGGAAAACCACAGGAAAATCTTCCTGAATCTGTGTTGTTTTATCACAATCTTTCAGTGAACCCCAGCTGGGCCTCTGCGATGAAAAACGTTGGTCGAATTGGTGAGCACATATTCTATTCTGATCTTTGATTTGAGTATTTCTTCATAATAACCTGGTGGATGTTTCCCCTATTGAAAGCCACGGTCATACTTTGTGCGCAATTCTAATTACCTAAAGACATTGAAATTTGTAAAATGGCTTTTGCGCACCATATTAAAATATTATTTATAGCTCATTGATTGCGAGCGCGACGACAAAAGGACACACCATGCCAAAGATTGCGCTGGTCGATGACGATCGAAATATTCTCACCTCGGTTTCAATTGCACTTGAATCAGAGGGATATGTGGTTTCCACCTATACCGATGGAGCCTCGGGTCTTGAGGGATTGACCTCGGATGTGCCGGACCTGGCAATTCTGGATATCAAAATGCCACGCATGGATGGAATGGAGCTATTGCGTCGGCTGCGTCAGAATACCGATCTGCCGGTTATTTTTCTCACCTCAAAGGATGAAGAAATCGATGAATTATTCGGCCTGAAAATGGGTGCCGATGATTTTATCAAGAAG
>JAJRRJ010000186.1 GCA_024279575.1 Alphaproteobacteria bacterium
ATTTTGCGTCATATGCCTTGATACAATTGGGATTTTTGCTTTTTACGTCCTATTTGAACCTTCCTAGGTTGTCCGGGAGATTCTGGCAACCGTATCACTTGAGGTTAATTGGCCGTTACCCGTGGTCATACCCCGCTAACCCTTTCCAGTGACAACAGTTTTTTAACCGAGTTTTTTAAGCGGATAGGGGGAACCGGTAGCTATGTTGGGGGC
Organism: Alphaproteobacteria bacterium; assembly: GCA_024279575.1. GTDB lineage: Bacteria > Pseudomonadota > Alphaproteobacteria > Rhizobiales > Devosiaceae > DROE01. The sequence continues at coordinate 214 of JAJRRJ010000186.1, forward strand.
ATAAGAAGAGCCCGATAAAAATGAGGTTCTCGGATTTAATAGTGAGGCATAACAATGAAATACGGTGATGGAGTTCAGGACTCAAACGTCGTTCCGTTTATAAAGGCGAGCAAGCCTTCTTGCATCGACCAGAAGGCGGCAAATGACGACAATTCAGATTCGGACAATTCCGCTCTGGCAGAAAAAACCATAACATTGCGCAAGAAGCTGGATGACAGCGATTGTGTCATAACGGTCAAAGTGCCTGCGGCGGAATATATCGGAGTTGCAGTATCAACCACCATTAGTGAAGAGGGGATTTTGACCTCTGCTATCGAGCTGGTGCACCCGGATGCCGACTTTAACTACCAGGTGTTTGAAGAAACCGGAAATACGCAAATTATTGCTGAATGGCAAAACTGGGGACGCCAGCTGCGTCTTCCATTGTTCATTCGCAGTGGCGATGGTGAACTGGTGCCCTATTCACAGCAGGTTGACGGGGTGATGTTGGGTCAATCCAGCGCACGGCGCAAAACTGCTTCTGAATCAGCACGCCGCCCGCGATTTTTACATCGTCGAAAATAGCATTTGAAGTTCAAAAGTTGCGTTTTGGTCAGCCGATTAAAACCTGAACTCCAACCAGAATGCGCCCGTTAAGGCCAGCCCCTTTTTGTGGCTGGCCCGAGGGTGTTTTTTTGCGTTTCAATAATTTCAACGGAAGGGGTTGGCTGTTGGCTAAAACCTAAATTCGAGCCATAAAGCAAGGGTGAGGGCCAGCCCGACAAAATGATTGGCTTTGAATCGGAACAATGCATTTGCCGGATCATTAAACTTGAGTGTTGCCACCTGCCATAGTAAAATCAGCACTGGCAAAATCATCCCGGTTTGGAAAATAATCCCAGCTCCGGCGGCGGTCCCCGCCCATGTCCAAAGAGCCAATGCTGCAATGTAGAACAGGCCAACGATCCATTTTGTATGTTTGGCAAATAGCCGGGCAGTGGATTTCACACCGACAAGGGCGTCGTCTTCAATATCCTGCATGGCATAAATGGTATCATAGCCAATGGTCCACAAAATTGATCCGGCATAGAGCAAAATCGGGGGCAAAAACAATTGCCCGACCTGTGAGGTCCACCCCATTAAAGCTCCCCACGAAAATGCAAGGCCAAGAAACAACTGGGGCCACCAGGTTACCCGCTTCATAAACGGGTAAACGACAACCAAAATCAGCGATGCCACTCCAAGCCAGATAGAATAGGTATTCAGGCGCACAAGTACAATCAGCCCGACAAGGGCCTGCGCAACCAGAAAAACAGCGGCCTGATTGCGCGTGACCTGTCCGGCAGGCAGGGGGCGTGAACGGGTGCGCGTTACTTTTTTATCAATGTCCTGATCAATCAGATCATTAAATGTGCACCCGGCACCACGCATCACCAGCGCACCGATAAAAAACAGGATCAGAATTTGGAAATCACATCCATTGGGAGGAATTGCAACCGAAGCCAACCCCACACCAAATGCACACGGCCAGAACAATAACCAGATGCCAATAGGTCGATCAAGCCGCGCCAAACGCAGATAGGGCCGCATGAATAGCGGGGCCCACAAATCCACCCAATTGGCCTTTTGTGCATCGGCAACAGGAATAGAAACAGGTTTATTGGTTTCATTAAAATTCATCAGAGCGCCCATTCTCTTTATTCTGGAGACGCTAGTCTGCCGTCAATAGAAGTCAACCTGCATTTTTGCCCCATCCCCACCCGTTGATAAGTTAGTGATCCTTTATTCATCGTAATTTGACGATTAAGCGTTGCTTTGTTGAAAAAGCACCCTATGGTCCAATTTAACAACAGTTGTTTTTGAATAGTTTTATTGCGAGATTTTATGGCAGATTCTTCCAGTCCCTCACCCCTGATTGAAAACAAATCAGATATGATCAATGCCCTGTCCAAGGGGTGTAAACCCAAGGATGATTGGCGCATCGGCACCGAGCATGAAAAATTTGTGTTCTATAAGTCCGATAATTCTCAGGTTCCCTATCACGGAGAAGCAGGAATTCGCGCATTGCTGGAAGCAACGCAAAAACATACCGGTTGGAACCCGCTGATGGATGAGGGCAACCTGATCGGCCTGAAAGATCCGGTGGGCGGCGGCGCGATTTCCCTTGAGCCGGGTGGTCAGCTTGAATTGTCCGGTGCACCCTTGAAAAATCTGCATGAAACCTGTTCGGAAACCGCTGAACACCTTACGGTGTTAAGAGATATTGCCACCCCCATGGGCATAGGGTTTCTGGGCCTGGGGGTAAGCCCCACATGGGGGCTTGATGATATCTCTCCTATGCCCAAAAGCCGTTATGCCATCATGGAACCGTATATGGAAAAAGTTGGAACCCTTGGCACCTCAATGATGTTTCGCTCATGCACAGTGCAGGTGAATC
>JAJRRJ010000187.1 GCA_024279575.1 Alphaproteobacteria bacterium
AAGAATGGGCCAAAGATGTTTCCCGGCCCGTGTGGTCAAATTCGTTGAGCGCTTTTTGGACTATGAAGCGCCTCAATTGCAAGCCATATTAGACACATTGACCTCGAATAGGAAAAACCAGCATGCTGATTAACGCCTCACAAAACAACAAACCATATTACCTGCTGGCTGTGATCGCATTGCTCTCTTTCTTTGCCACCGGTGTGAAGGCACAAAACACCCCGGGGGAAATCAGTTCCACATATTCAAAACTGAATTTGGACAAATGCCGCTTATTAACCCGGCAGGAATTGGGCATGCCCGAACTCACCCAGGAAGAACAGGGCGTTGCGGGCAGCCAATGGCTGTGTATGGGTTATAATAATTCTATTATCTATGTATCAGAAGGTGATTTGCGGTTTTTTGTTTCCTATGGAGAAAATGCCATGCAGGAACGCGCCGCGAGCCAAACCCTGCCCGCCTTTAATTTCATCGGAGAAACCATCGAGTGGCGGGTGCAAAAGGTCAATGGTGCATGGGTGCCCTTTGCCACCATTTTACGCTGGCACACTGAATCTGGCGATATGGCCCAGGACAAAGGCGAAGTGTTGATCGTGACCAAACTGGAGCCGGGAAATACCTGCCATGTGGCCTATATTGATGCCAAAATGCCGGTTTTGGCCAACCAGACCTTCAATGCAAATGAAATTGCCCGCCAGTTTGCCGACAATGAAGTGGCAGATTTCAACTGCCAAACCGACGACATTTTGCTCTACCCCTCCTGATCGCCATACCCATGAGTTACAAAATAAAACCCATTGGCGCCCACAGCGTGCTTTACGTAATGGCAGCGGATGCTGAATATGGCCCCCACCTGCAAAAAACCATCTCGCCCCTTTTCACAGGGGTTGGCCCGGTGGAAGCAGCCATTGCCCTTACCCGCACCCTTGGTGACCTTGCGGCAAAAACAAGCCTGCCCGATTTTGTGATTTCCCTTGGCTCTGCGGGGTCACGCGATTTAACCCAAACCCATATCTATCAGGCCAGTTCGGTTTCCTACCGTGATATGGATGCTTCGCTACTGGGCTTTGAAAAAGGTACGACCCCGTTCCTTGATCTACCCGCTGAACTAAATCTGTCCCCGCAATTGCCCGGTGTGCCAAAAGCCACCCTTTCCACCGGGGCCAATATCATTTCAGGAACTGATTACGATGCCATAAGCGCTCAAATGGTGGATATGGAAACCTATGCCCTCAAGCGGGTTTGCCAGACCTTCAATTTACCCCTGATTGCCCTGCGCGGTATTTCCGACGGCAGCCATGACCTTGATGGCCTGCTCAGCTGGACACAATATTTGCATATTATTGATGAAAAACTGGCAATAGCGGTTACACATCTGGAAGAAAACATCCGGAATAACGAGCTTTAGAGCGGCCTGAAAGATTTACCCCTCAGTCCCTTTTTCCATTGCCTGAGCCGCCCGCATGGCCCGCTTGCGATCATGGGGATCAAGGTGAATTTTGCGCACACGAATGGATTTGGGCGTTACCTCAACATATTCATCATCGGTAATATAGCCAAGAGATTGCTCCAGCGTCAGCCGTTTTGGTGTTGTTAAACGCACCGCCTCATCCGTTGACTGGGTGCGAATATTGGTCAGCTGTTTGCCCTTGAGCGGATTAACTTCCAGATCATTGCCCCTGGTATGCTCACCAATAATCATACCCACATAAACCGGCACGCCCGCATCAATCAGCATCGCACCGCGATCCTCAAGATTAAACAGGGCATAGGGGACCGATGTCCCCTGACCATTGGAAATCAAAACCCCGGTGCGCCGCCCGGGCAACGCGCCCTTAAAGGGCACAAATTCGTGGAACACCCGGTTAAATATTGCCGTCCCGCGCGTATCGCTCATCAGTTCAGGCTGATACCCGATCAAAGCGCGTGTAGGCACATGAAGGGTTAACCGCGTCCGCCCGATGCCAGAAGGGCGCATATCCATCAGCTCCCCTTTGCGTTCGGTCAGTTTTTGCACAACAGCGCCCGAATGCTCATCATCCACGTCAATGATAACTTCTTCCACCGGCTCAAGCTTCTTGCCATCTTCCTCGCGGAACAATACCCTTGGTCGCCCTACGGTCAATTCAAACCCCTCACGGCGCATGGTTTCGATCAGCACCGCCATTTGCAATTCGCCACGCCCCGAAACCTCAAAACTGTCTCCGTCAGCGCCTCGTTTCATTTCAATGGCCACGTTGCCTTCAGCTTCCCGGGTCAATCGGTCGCCAATGACCCGGCTTTGCACTTTGTCGCCCTCTTTACCTGCAAGCGGGCCATCATTAATGCGAAAAGTCATGGATAAAGTAGGGGGATCAATGGGTTGGGCTTTAAGGGGCCTGGTAACGCTGGGCGCACAGATTGTATCGGCAACAGTTGCTTTTTCAAGACCGGCCAGCGAAACAATATCCCCGGCACGTCCCTGCTCAACCGGCTGACGCTCCAACCCGCGAAATGCCAGCACCTTGGACACGCGTGCTTTTTCAATTATCTCACCATCCCGGCTCAAGGCCTTCACCGCATCCGTTGCCTGCACATGGCCCGACAAAATTTTCCCGGTAAGAATTCGGCCCAAAAATGGATCACGCTGAATGGTGGTAACCAGCATGCGAAAAGAACCCTCTTCAATACCGGGTCGCTTTACATGCTCAAGAACTTTGTCCAGCAGCGGCCCCACACTGTCCTTTGGTCCCTCAGGTTCTGTCGCCATCCATTCATTTTTGGCCGACCCGTAAAGCACGGGGAAGTCCAGTTGTTCCTCATTGGCCTCAAGGGCGACAAACAAATCAAAAACCTCATTCAACACTTCGTCATGGCGCTCATCCGGCTTATCAATCTTGTTGATTGCAACAATTGGCTGCAGCCCCAGCGCAAGCGCCTTGCCCAATACAAACTTGGTTTGCGGCATTGGCCCCTCAGCCGCATCCACCAGCAAAACAACCCCATCCACCATAGACAAAATACGTTCAACTTCACCGCCAAAATCCGCATGGCCCGGCGTATCAACAATATTGATCCGCGCCTGCTTCCAGACCAACGAGGTGACCTTGGCCAAAATAGTAATACCCCGTTCACGCTCCAGATCATTACTGTCCATCATCCGCTCGGTGGTGCGTTGATTTTCCCGGAACATTCCTGATTGTTTCAAAAGAACATCAATCAGCGTCGTTTTACCGTGATCAACGTGGGCAATAATCGCAATGTTGCGCAAAGACATGAACTTAACAACCATCTGTTAGGGGAGAACTTGCTGGCCTTAGCCCAAGCCCAATTAAAGCACAAGCGATTTGTGATTTTGCCCATTCAGAGGATCTGCAAAATTGCGACAACATGTCTTTGAAAAAAGGCAGGTAAAATGCTTTGGGGGCAGGCCCCTAAAGGTCCATTACTTTATCCAAAGGCATTGTCGGCAACCTGATTCCCAATTCCTCTGCCGCACGTAATTCAACGGTATGCAACAACTCTGAGATTGAACAGGAAGGTAAAGGCGCGCTAAATAAATACCCCTGCACCTCATGGCATCCAAGATCACGCATAAAGTCCAGTTGACATTCCTTATCAACCCCCACCGCATTCATCACAATTCCCAATGAACACCCAAGATTAACCACGGCCTTGGCAATTTCCCGATTTTCCTGATTAGCCGCATTATCTGCAACAAATGAAGGATCAAGATTTATTTTATCGAACGAAAATACTTTAAGCCGGTTCAGGGAAGAGGTTTCTTTGCCAAATTCATCAAGGCTCAACCGCACACCAAGCGCTTTGAGTTTATGCAGAATTTTTGTTGTTGAGGCGGTTCGTTTGTCCAGATGCGCCTCTGAAACCCCCAATTCAAGACGCGCCGGATCAAGTCCGGTTTTTTTCAAAACCCGATCTATGGCTGCCACCAACCCTTTTTTACCGATCTGGAAGGTCGAAAGGTTTAACGACAACCGTACCTGACTTGGCCAGTTTGTTGCAGCCTGACACGCCTGCTCAATTGTCCAGTGAATCAGATTGTCATTCACACCAATCTCCTGGGCAAGCTGTACGAAGTCTTTGCTTAATAAGCGCCCAAGCCGGGGGTGATCCCAGTTAATCATAGCCTCACACGAACTTATCCGGTTGCTGCCCAATTCCAAAATGGGCTGGAAGGTCAGGGAAAACTGTTCCAATTGCATCGCAGATTTAAGGTCATCCTCCATGCTTTGGCGCTTGTGAATATCATCGTCCATGCTCTTTTCAAAGAAATGGAAACACCCTTTTCCTTCATCCTTTGCGCGATAAAGGGCACGATCGGCATTGCGCATAAGAGTATCCCCATCGGTGCCATCAGCAGGCGCAACAGCAACTCCGATTGAGGTCCCGATTTTTATCTGGTGACCCTCAACACTCATGGGTTTGGAAAATTCAAACAAAATACGTTTTGCCACCAGAGAGGCTTGTCGGGGATGCTCAAGCGGGCCAATTAAACACATAAATTCATCCCCCCCCATCCGCGCGACAGTCTCGTGATCTCGCACCGCATTTTTCAAACGCGCCGCCACCTGTTTGAGCACCTCATCACCAATCCCGTGACCAAGCGTATCATTAACATCCTTGAACCGGTCCAGATCAAGACACAGCACTGCCATCATTTCTCCTCTGGCAATGCGGGATTCCGCCTTGTTCATCTCCTGAGAAAAATAGCTTCGGTTGGGCAAACCGGTTAGATCATCATGCCGGGAAAGGTGCCGGATATGTTCTTCTTTTAACTGTCGGACAGTTACATCTTCATGGGTTGATACCCAGCCCCCGTCTTCCATAGGGCCATACGATACCGCCACATGCATACCATTGCGCATTTCCCAGATTTTCGTTACCGGCTCACATCCCACTTTCAAATCCTTGACCAGATCTGTCAAAGAATTGGCTACCGCCTGCTGGGAAAAATCCTTAGGTGTTGCTCCCATGGTTTCGCGATATACCATCATCGACTTGAACGATGTACCTGGCCTGCCAAAATCAGCCGGCAATTTATATATTTCCAGATATGGCTGGTTGCAGATCACCAGGTTTTCGTTGACATCAAACATGGCCAACCCATGCGCCATATTCCCGACCGCTGCATTAAACCGACTGTTTTGAACCTTAAGCTCCGCCTCACGAATTTTTGCCGCTTTGACCCGTTGGCGCTCCTGCGTCACATCTTCATGAATGGAAACCCAGCCCCCATCCCCCGAAGGAGCATAAGTGGAGGAGACATGCTGTCCGTTCTGCATTTCCCAGATTTGACGCACAGGCGCACCCCCGGCTGACATTTGCATCGCCAGTTCTTTCACCTTGTGTGGCAGGTCCCCCTGATCCTTAACAAGGGGCGCGCTTGGCAATGACGATCGATAATCCAGAATATCCTGGAACGGTGTTCCAGGCCGCCCCATTTCCGGGGACAGGTTAAAAATTTCCAGATAAGGCTTGTTACAAATGACCAGTTTTTCATCGGCGTCAAACATGGCCAACCCATGGGCCATACTACCCACCGCCGCTTCAAAGCGGGCATTTTGTAAAGTCAATTCTTCTTCGCGTGCCCGGGCAGCATCAATATGCGCACGCTCTTCTGTAACGTCCTGGTGTATGGAAACCCAACCGCCCTCATCAGTCAATTCATCAACAACAGAATAGACCTTACCGTTTTCCATTTCATTGATCACAACCGAGGAGGCGGCTGATTTGAGGGTCTTTACAAAAGTGCTGGTGCCCCCATCAACACATCCCTTGGGCACCAGACCTGTCTGCATGATGCAATCAATAAT
>JAJRRJ010000188.1 GCA_024279575.1 Alphaproteobacteria bacterium
ATTAAAAATGGTCTCATCAAGCAGATATTACCCACCCTTGAATTGCCAGCTGGACTTAGCCTTACTGATCTGGAGGAGGGGATTATCTGCCCCGGTTTTGTCGATTTGCAGGTGAACGGTGGCGGCGGCGTTCTGCTTAACAACGATCCAAGTGTTGAAGGAATTCGAACCATTTGCGTCACCCATGCGCGATTTGGAACTACTTCTCTTTTCCCCACCCTTATTACTGACAGCAATGAGGTACGCGCCGCCGCTCTTGCGGCCGCAATTCAGGCGCGCAAAGAAAAGGTGCCCGGATTCGCCGGATTACATCTGGAAGGGCCACATTTGAGTATTGCCCGTAAAGGGGCCCATGATCCGCGCCTTATTCGAAAAATGACAGATGAAGATGTGGCTTTGCTCATTGAGGCACACCCCAAAATTGGTATGCTTATGATCACTCTTGCGCCTGAATCAGTAACGCCAAATCAGGTGCGCGCGCTTTCAAAAGCAGGTATTAGAATTTCCCTTGGCCACAGCGATGCAGGTATTGATCAGGTTGAAGCGCTGAAAGTGGCGGGTGCGACCATGTTTACCCACCTGTTCAATGCCATGAGCCAGATGAGTGGTCGTGAACCGGGCATGGTGGGATGCGCCTTGAGCGGGGGGCATGCCAGCATAATTGCTGACGGCCATCATGTTCATCCAGCCTCAATAAAACTTGCTCTTGCTGCAAAGAAAAATCAGCCGGGGAAGGTGTTTTTAATTTCAGATGCCATGTCTTTTGCCGGAACTAACTGTAAGGAACTGGTCTTGAATGGACGCAAAATTTTGCGTCGAGGCGGGAAGCTGACATTGCACGATGGTACCCTCGCCGGAGCAGATATCCAGATGGATTCAGCGGTGCAGTTTATGCATCAGAAAATAGAATTGGAGTTGGGTGAAGCAATCAGGATGGCAACTGCCTACCCCGCCGCCGCAGCCGGACTTACCGCTGTGGGGCATTTGCGAGTTGGTGCACCTGCGGACTTTGTTTGGCTTAATGACAAAATTGAACCGCAATCCACATGGATTGCGGGGCGTAAAATACCAGTCTGATACCAATAGGGCATATCAGAGGTTTAATACCAACAAATTGGTATGGGATATTTCGTTCAGCAAATGGATTTTTGTGCCAGCGGATGCAGACACTATTCAGAAAGTTGCAGTTGCGCGACAAAATCATACTTGTCACCGCGATAAATAGACTGGGTAAACTCCACAACACGCCCGGATTCTAAATATGAAGTACGCTCGATTTTCAAACCAGCAACACCTTCATCCACATGTAGAATTTCGGCATCTTCAGCATGCAAATTTGCAGCGGAAATTCTTTGTGTTGCCCGCACCGGGCGATTGCCGTCCTGTCCCAGAATTTCATAAAGAGAAGTGGAGACCAATAGGGGATTTGGCAGTATTTCCGGGGACAGTGAAGCCCGCTCAATCGCCAGGGGAACGCCATCTGCGCTGCGAAGTCTCGCCAATCGGGCAACGCTGCTTTGTTGAGTTAATCCAAGCACTTCCACTTCTTTTGGCGTGGGAAGAAACAACCCTCTTTCAATCCATTTTGATTGAACACTCATGCCGCGCAGCGCCATATCTTCGGTAAAAGAGGTCAAAGTGGAAAGGGATTGCTCAACCCGCCGAACACGATCGGTTACAAAAGATCCGGACCCCCGGCGTTGCGTAATAAGCCCCTCTTCAACCAGCGCAGAAATGGCGTTGCGCACAGTGACCCTTGAAAGCCCGGTCATGAGTGCAATTTCGCGTTCCGGGGGGAGGGCGGTTTCCGGTTCAAGTTCCCCCGATGTGATTGCCTGCAACAGGTGCCGTTGCAATTGCAGATATCTGGGGCCGCCGGTTGGGTTAAGCCAGCTCTCAGGACTGAAAAAACTGCCTATCGTCATTTCCCCTCCCAAAAAACACTTGCGCCGCAAAATTGAACGGCTTGCGCCCACAAAACCTGAATTTATAATACCTATACAATACCTTTTTCCCAAAAGTAAGGGCTTTGCTTCACCCTTCAATGTCGCAGGATATGGATTATGAAAAAGGTGTGGTTGAAATCAAAACATCGCAAGACGAAACAAATAAACTGATTTATGTTGTCGCGGTCAAAACAAACGAAGTTCAATAAAGGGGCTGGCATTGCTTCCTGAAAATATCAAGTTTTTACAACAGCTGTTTGAAGTTGCTGTATCGGCGGCGGATCCGATGAAAGTACTACCGGACGCGTTGCCGGAAAAACCGTCCGGCAGGGTTCTTGTAATTGGGGCTGGAAAGGCCTCGGCCAGAATGGCTGAGGCGGTGGAAAGCGCTTGGGGTCCATGTGAAGGATTGGTTATAACCCGCTATGGCTATGGCCGCCCCACAAAAGGGATTGAGATTGTTGAAGCCGCTCATCCGGTTTCCGATGAAGCAGGAATGCTGGCGACCAGACGTATTTTGCAGTTGCTCGAAAGTACGGGGGAGGATGATTTTGTCCTTGCCCTGATTTCCGGCGGCGGCTCTTCGCTGTTTTGCGCTCCGGCTGGTAATATGACGTTGGCTGACAAGCAAAAAGTGCATCAGGTTTTGTTGAAATCAGGTGCACCAATTGCACAAATGAATGTGGTGCGAAAGCATATTTCGATGGTGAAGGGAGGTCAATTAGCCGCCGCCGCCTATCCGGCTCAAATGCTCAGTTTGCTTATTTCAGACGTGCCCGGCGACAATCCCGCAGATATTGCCTCTGGCCCAACAGTTGGTGAAACCTCTTCTCTTGCTGACGTTCAAAAGATCATAAACACTTATCATCTGGATTTGCCCCAAACAGCATTGGACGTATTGGAGAAAAAAAGTTCAGTTAAAATGCCCGGTGACCCTTTGTTGTCAAAAACAATCAATAAAATTGTTGCTGCCCCTTCCAGCTCGCTTGCAACCGCGCAAAGCATAGCTTTAGGCCATGGGGTTGAAGTGAGGGTGCTTGGAGACGCCATTGAAGGAGAAGCGCGCGAAGAGGCCCTTCGACAAGTAAAACTGGCGTGTAAAATTCAGCGCTCCTTAAAGCCGGGCGACAAATCTGTTCTATTATTGTCGGGTGGGGAATGCACCGTTTCGAACTGGGGGGGTGGCGTTGGCGGACCCAATGCCGAGTTTGCTCTGGCAGCGGCAATTGCCCTGAAAAGCCAGCCCGGAATATACCTTCTGGCCTGCGACACGGACGGTGTGGATGGGGCCGCAGAAGTTGCAGGCGCATGGGTGTCCCCGGAAACCTTAAAACTGGCCGACCGTGCGCAGGTTGATCCTGCATTGGCCTTGCAAAACAGTGATAGCCATAGTTTTTTCGCAAAAATCGACGCTCAAATAATCACTGGGCCAACATTGACCAATGTGAATGACTTTCGGGCAGTTTTGATTTCGCCCCTGGCGTAAAATATCAGATAAAAAAGCACGTTGTTGCTTTTGCTAAACGGGCAGGGTCAAGTATTTCATGCACTATTTTGCAAAAATTGCAGCTCCGGTTTCTCCGTCAAAAAATGTAGCTCTTCAAATGGCGCTGCCAGATAAACCGTTTCGCCCAGTGCGGGCATCTCTTTGCCCGAAATGGTCGCTACAACCTCCTCGTCTCCCACCATCACATATATCAGGGTTTCAGCCCCAAGTGGTTCAATGATGCTGACCTGCCCGCTTAACAAAGCCTTGGATTTGTCTTTACTCAATGTCCAATTATTAGGGCGCACACCAACTTTAATTGTTTGGCCGGCACTCCCCACATCGACTTGGAGCAACTTGCCGACATCCAGTTGAATGCCTTTTTCAACGCTGGTTCCGGTAAGCACATTCATTGATGGGGCGCCAATAAACTGCGCCACAAACAAGTTGGCCGGCTGATCGTAAACTTCAGTTGGAGTGCCCAC
>JAJRRJ010000189.1 GCA_024279575.1 Alphaproteobacteria bacterium
CCATATTGGACCAGAAATTGAAGGCGGTGTTGTATTTTCAGGTCATACGGACGTGGTGCCTGTAAAGGGGCAGTCCTGGAACACCGATCCATTCAAAGTTGTGGAAAAAGACGGAAAATATTTTGGTCGGGGCACCTGCGATATGAAGGGGTTCAATGCAATTGTATTGTCACTTGTGCCTGAAATGGTAGCGGCAGACCTGAAGCGTCCGATCCAGATTGCGCTGTCTTGTGACGAAGAGATTGGCTGTCTGGGCGCCCCGTTTATGATCTCGGATATGCTTGATACTCTGCCAAAAGCTTCTGTGGTGGTGGTTGGTGAACCCTCGATGATGAGGGTTGTGACCGGCCACAAAGGCTCAATTGGATTTACGACTATTGTTCATGGTTTTGAAGTGCATTCCTCATTGATGCATAAGGGGGTGTCGGCAGTTATGGTGGCGGCGCGGTTGATTGAATGGCTGCGCTGCCGATTTGAAGAAAACAAAATTGGCACCCCAAACGCGATAGATTTAATGTTTGAACCGCCATTCACCACCTTGCATGTGGGCACAATCAATGGTGGATCGGCAACCAATATTACAGCCAGGGAATGTCGTTTTTCCTGTGATATCAGATGTCCGGCCTCTCAGGACCCTTTAGATTGGTTCCGGCAATACAAGGTTTTTGCAGGTCGGGTTGAAGCTGAAATGCAGGAAATTATTCCCCAAACCAGTATTAAAATTATCCCTCGGGAAGTCATTCCAGCGCTTTGCCCCGAAGAAAACGGTGTCGCTGAATCGCTGATCCGTCAAATCACGGGTGACAATGGCACCCATGTGGTTTCTTATAGTACCGAGGCTGGACAGTTCCAGCACAAAGATTATTCCGTTGTGGTTTGTGGCCCCGGTTCCATTGAACAGGCCCATCAGCCCAATGAATATATAACCAAAGAACAATTCCAAACCGGGACGGAGTTTATCCGCCAGGTTATCACCAAACTAACCGGAGACTGAAATGCCCAACATTAATCGTTTCGCAGAAATGCATAAGGATATTACCGCCTGGCGCCGTGATTTACATGAAAATCCTGAAATCCTGTTCGATACCCACCGAACCTCCGGGGTGGTGGCTGACAAGCTGCGCGAGTTTGGTTGTGACGAAGTGGTCCCCGGGATCGGGCGCACCGGTGTGGTCGGGGTAATCAAAGGCAGGCAAAATGGTTCAGGTAAAGTGATTGGCCTGCGTGCCGATATGGATGCGTTGCCAATGACCGAAACATCAGGTGTGCCGCACGCCTCAAAGATTGAGGGGGCCATGCACGCCTGTGGCCATGACGGGCATACCGCAATGTTGTTAGGGGCAGCGGCCTATCTGGCTGAAACCCGCAATTTTGATGGAACGGCCATAGTGATATTTCAGCCAGCTGAAGAAGGCGGCGGCGGCGGCAAGGAAATGGTCGACGATGGAATGATGGATCGGTTCAACATTCAAGAAGTCTATGGCATGCACAATTATCCAGGTCTCAAAGTTGGTGAGTTTGCGATGCGTACGGGGCCGTTGATGGCTGCCACCGACCAGTTTGTCATCCACGTTGAAGGCAAAGGTGGCCATGCGGCCAATCCCAAGGCATGTATTGATACCACACTGGTCGCCAGCCATATTGTTGTTGCGCTGCAATCGGTTGTTTCGCGCAATACCGACCCGCTGGATAGTCTGGTTCTGTCGGTCACCAGCTTTGAAACCGAAAGTAAAGCCTTCAATATCATCCCGCAACGGGTTGAAATTCGGGGCACTTGCAGGTCTTTAACCCCCGAGGTGCGCGATATGGCAGAAGAACGTGTTGGCGCTGTCGCAAAAAGCACCGCCGCTGCATTTGGCGCAACCGCAAATGTAGAATACACTCGTGGCTATCCAGTGACCAAGAATCATGCACGCCAGACTGAGTTTGCAGCCATGATTGCGCAGGATGTGTCAGGTAGTGAAATGGTTGATACTGATACCTCACCTGTAATGGGGGGCGAGGATTTTTCCTATATGCTTGAGGCCCGTCCCGGAGCGTTCGTTTTTGTGGGCAATGGCGATACCGCAACATTGCACCACCCGGATTATGATTTTAATGACGAGCTGATCCCGGTTGGCTGTTCCTATTGGGTTAAAATCATCGAAAAAAGCATGCCGGCGGGGTAAAGCCTGTTGGTTCTGGTTGCGTGTTGCTCGCCCAAATGCGGGCAACACAATTTTCTATGTTTCTAACCTGGCGCAGTCCTTGGGTATTTCAGGTTCCCCGTTTTGCTAAAGACTGGCTTTTTTGAGTTCATCCTAAACCGTTTTGGAACTTTGAATTGAACCGCTTTCATTGAGAATGAAGTCCAGAAAAGTCCGGGCTGTTAGCGAAAGCTTCTTGCCCCGCAAGTGAACGGCATACCAGCGGCGGATGAGCGGAAACCCCTTCACGTCCAGAATGGCGATATGCTTTTCGCTTAATTCCAGAGACAGGTTGCGTCTGGACAATACTGAAATGCCAAGGCCGGCCATCACTCCCTGTTTAATCGCCTCAGCATTGCCCAACACCATATAAGGGGTGAATTCCAACCCCTGTTCTGCCAGCATTCGCTCTACGGCCTGGCGTGTGCCTGAGCCTGGCTCGCGTACCAGAAAGCGCTCTTGAGTAAGCTGGGCCAGGGGGATGTTTTTTTTAGTTGCAAGGGGATGTCCCGGGGGCGCAACCACCACCATCTCATTGTCTAAAATGGGATAGGATTTGACTCCAAGTTCGCTTGGAACCTGCCCCATTATCAGCAGGTCATCTTTGTTGGAGCGCAAGCGTTCCAATACTTCGGCCCGGTTGGTAATGGTCAGACGCGGTCGCACTTGAGGGTGTCTTTCAACAAAGACCCCCAAAAAATGGGGCATAAAATATGCGGCGGTGGTAATAACGGCAATGTTTAGTTCTCCCTTCACCTCGCCCTTGAGTTCTAAGGCCAGATCGCCCAGCCCCATC
>JAJRRJ010000190.1 GCA_024279575.1 Alphaproteobacteria bacterium
CCTGCCTTTGTGGGCCTTGGCGCACCCTATTGGGACACGGAGGCCCGGGGTGCCATTTTTGGTTTAACCCGTGCCACCGGCCCCAATGAACTGGCAAAAGCTGCACTGGAAGCGGTATGCTATCAGGCAAAAGATCTGATGGATGCCATGAACAAAGACTGGAAAAATGATGCCGAGGAAAGCGTGCTTCGGGTTGATGGGGGGATGACGGCATCAAACTGGACGATGCAGTTTCTTGCTGACATTCTGGATGCGCCGGTGAACCGGCCACAAATTCTTGAAACAACCGCCCTTGGTGTTGCATGGCTGGCGGGGGCGCATGTGGGGGTTTGGCCCAATGAACGCCATTTTGGCGCTGCGTGGGAGCTGGATCGGCAATTCGTGCCAAGCATCGATCGTCGCCAGCGCAATATCAAACTAAAGGGCTGGCAGGATGCGGTGGAGCGCACCCTGAGTAAACGAAACTAGGGTCAGGGCAACAGGGGAAAAAATACTGGCTTAACTTTGCCATGCGGCAAAACTTCCCCCAAGAATCATAGCCCAGTAAATTTTGTGGGTGCCCCCGCCACTGGCAACCGCCAGACCAAATTCGTTAAATTTGTCATTTAGTAAAGTTGAACGATGGGCCGGAGATTCAAGCCAGCCCTTAATGGCCAGCTCCAGGGTTCTTTGTCCCCCTGCAAGATTTTCACCTACTGCCCCGCGATACCCTGCTTGTGTGACCCGTTCACGCAACGACCCGCCCAAGGTGTGAGAGAGTTCTCCCCGGCTTGCCATTAAACGGGCATGGGTGGTGGCCGCCCGGCCAAGTGTGGCATTATAGGTAAGGGGTTTGCGCCCATTGGCAGCCCGGGTTGCATTGATCTGGGCAAGCATGGCCGTTTGGGTAAGAGCGGCAGGAGATGTCGCCCCCTCAGGGATATACTGGGAACATGAAGCAACCAAAAAACCCGCCCCCAAACCCAAGATATTTCGACGGGAAAGAACCAGGTTTTTCATGTTATTTTCCCATTGCTTATCCGGTGTTTTCAATCTGGCGCCTACTTAAAAATCCAGCTGACCCCATTTGAATAAAATAGGCGATCATAATGGGCAGAATAAACGAAGCCCCAAATGTATCCACGTTAAATACTGCCAGAATCAACGCCAGAGTAATATAACGAGTGGCAATATGCCAGAAAACCGCTCTGTCATTTGCGCTGTTATCACTGAAATAAATTGCGGCACCAATAGCAACAGCATAAAATGCCGCAGTGGCAGCAAATGCCTTTGCAAGATCAAGTAAAGAAACCTCAAACAACAATTGCGATGTGGATAGAGAAAACAGATAAAATACAATACCAAACATGGTGGTTTTTGAAATTGTCTGCTGATGTTTTCCGGTAAACTGGACAATGGCGGGAAAAAATTTCAGGGCAATTCGGGACAGCACAAATGGCACAACAATCAGGATTATGAAAGGGGCAAGCGGCATAATGCCTTTAGTTGACATGATATGGCCCACAGCGCTCAGGTTTGGTTCTGGAAAAAACGGGCCGGCAATATTTTGAAACTGTGAAAATATCAGTGTGACCGGCAGCAGGAGAATAAGATTAAGCATAAAAATAATGAAGCCCAGTTTCACGTTGGCGCCACTTTGCTTAATCCACATCATGACCATTCCACCGCCAGGCAACAGGGCCAGAAGAAAAAGAGCCGCAGCAATCCCGATATCCTGAGAAGCATATCCGATTGCAAGCGCCAAAGATGTCAGTAGCAAATAGTTCACCCAAAGGTTTTTACCCACACTTGGCATATGGTCTTTAATGGATGACAGGTCAGAAAGCCTGAATTTAAACAGACTCGGCGTAACCAAAAATATCCCCGCAACGACACAAACAAGAGCCGAAAATGTTGTTCCCCCGGTAAATTTTCCAGTCATCAGGCCAAGAATAATGGCGACAACAATTAAAATGACCTGTTGCATTATAAAGTCTCTTATTTTTGAGTATCGCAGATTTTGTCCTGCAACCATGATTGATTTTTTTTATTAGTAAAAGCTAATATTACAAATTTCAACCCAAATATTCAACTAAATATATGCGAAACATGGCGCCTTTTCTTGAGTTAGGTCTTGGCTGAGGGGGCACGCCCTGTGCCTCCCCTCCTTTCACCCTGTGGGCATTTTCATTCCTCATTGTGAAACACTATAGAGCTTATAAGGGCCCTGAATTTCCCAAAACATATTGCTAAGACTGTTGGAATAGCTACCTTGCCACCGCATCAGGATTGTCAAGGGCATCTGAACCTTGGAAATCCGCTTTGGGTAATCCAAGAACATCAAGCATTTCAGCCAGAGTTTTAGACTGGTCAATCAGAGCTGTGACAGTGGCGACAACCAGGTCATTCCCGGTTTCATTGCCCTCTGCAATCATCAGATCAAAAGCTTCCACATCGCGCGCATGATCAATCAACAGGCGCGTGCGCGCCATTGTGACCCCCAACTGTGTGCGGAACTTTTCATCAATATCAGGCGCCACTTCCTCCATCAGATCCGCCAGTGAGGGGCCACGGGTGAGTTTTCCTTCCATGGAATAGTATTCACCAAAATATACCCCGATAACCCCACGCGCGTTAAACAGATAAGAAATATGGGAATTATTTGAAAACCGGTCCAGTTCAGCATCCGGTGACTGAAGAAGCAAAGAGCGTTGCAAACGATCCCCTGCCAGTTCCCCATAAGAAAGAGAGCCAAGGCCTGTGATAATTTTGCTGAGCGCCGCTTCAGGGTCCGCCATCAGGTCACGTCGCACATCGCCGGTAACCACCCAGTGGCTCACAGCTTCATTGAGATCGTCAATCAAAAGATTGACTGTAGCATATAGATATTCACCACGTCGCGCGCAATTTTCGTTGGTACAGTTTTCCAGATCATAGTCTGACGCCGGGCGCTGGCCTGCCCCCTCTTCAACACCGGGCTCCTCATTGCCTGAATTATCCTGCCCCCACAGCAAAAATTCGATTACGCGATAACCAGATGCAACGTCTTGCACATTCCCATTCACCTGATGCAGGGATTCTGCTATAAATTCGGGGGTGAATTTAACAATCTCGACCTGTTCTCCACCAACACTCAGCGTGTCAGCATTAATTACATTGTCAGATGAGCCGCCCGCCACATAGTCCAAAAAACTCTCATTGACTGGTCCGGCATTTACCCGGGGGACCCAGTTTTCAATAACGGGGCTTATATGCACAAATACTTCACTTTGTTCGTAAGGGATGCGAGCGGTGCGCCAGGTGCTGCGCGCTTCGGTCAAAGTTTCATCATTTGGATTGTTCAGAAAATCTTCAATTGCCGAGCGCATAAGTTCAGCTGAGTTCAGGGCGTCTTTATAGGAGGCCAATCCGATGTCTGTGTAGTTTTTAACAATTTGCGCAACATCCACAGTTGTGGAATCAAGTATTTGTGCCGATACGGAGGGTGTCCAAAGCATGGCGACCGTGGCCAGCGGGGCCAACAGGGTTTTGAAACGGGTTTTCATGAATTCTCCAATTTTGCACCACAATGCGCGACATAATTTTGTTCGTTTGGACAGACCATAGCGGTTTGAACCGCCACCTCAACCCATGGCACAAACAAAAAAGAAATTCGAGAAAAAACAGATGCTCTGATTGATCACATTTGAGTGCGAGGAGGCAATAAATTATGAAAATGGCAGGTTTAAGCCCCTAAGCGTTCACCTAGTCAAACTGAGCAAAAAGCTGGTTGATATTTTCAACCCTGGCCAGGTACTTTGCGCGCAAACCAAAATTGAACGTTACATATTTTCGCCCGGGGGCAAAAACGCACATGTTGAAACCGGGATGATAGGTGCCTGAAAAGACCGGTTCCACCAGCCCCATGGTCATTCCACCCCCCATACGCTGGGGGGGCACCATCGACAGGGTAAGGTCATAGCCGGCGGAAAAGCGAAACAGTTGCGGGGTATAAAAGAAAGGAAATTTTCCATTCAACCAGCGGTGGGTGGCAAACATGGCATTGAGCAGCAATTGCGTCGCCGCCTTATCCCCGTTCTCAGCCTCTTGCAACGCAGTTTCGACCCCCTTTGCATAGGTAATAAAATCATCCTCAACATTGAGTTTGAGGTCAATCATTCGAAACGAAAAATAATCATCATTTGTTTGAAAATCCTCGTTGCGGCTCAGGTCCGCATAAATTGTCGAAATTGATTTTTTGGAAAATCCCGCACCCCCGTCATTGAGGGCAAACGTTGCCAGAGCAAACATCAGTGATTGCTGACGGATATCCAGTTCAGCTGCCACACGACGAATTTTTGCCCGCTCAAACACCATGGATTTATAACCAATATCGGCAACTTTTGGCGCAATTAAATGGGCGGCCAACAATTGAAGTGGAGCCAACACAGCCGCCATCACACGATAGGACAGCCTTTTTAATCTCGACCCTGCAGGGGCGCGCGTGGTGACTGGGCCGCGCGTTACAGGCTGAGAGCGAGACAGTTTTACCGCATCTGCCCCCTCAAAAAGGGAGTGGGTGGACAATACCAAAATCATGGCCGCATTACCCTGCGGGTCTTTCCCATCTTCCAGCGCTGCAACTCTTATTCGGAACAGGGGCAGGTCCGCACGCTCAAAAATATCCTGCCCGATCATCGACCATTTATTGGGGTAAACTGAAAGATCGTCCACATGCTCAATGCTTATAATTTCCTGCAAAACCGCATCAGACAGCGGCGCACCAGGTTCATCCCGCTTGAAACTGCTTAATAAATGGGGCGCCAATGTTGTAATATTTCGCGCCAGTTCAATCGCGCGCTGCCGGGTAAAATCTTCACGGGAATAGGCACTAAAATAAACCGTTTGCCGCGCCAGATGACAATACCACTGATTATCCGTAAAACCGGCCTGCAAATCCTTGACAGGTAAAAATGGCGGTACATCCTGATTTATCGGGTGCTCACCTGATTGAAAATTCACCTCATTCCCCTCCGCTCAGGCAGCACGACTATGTCCCCTGCCCAAAAAACCTGCTTCACCCCTGAGGCGAAAGACTAGGCCCCCTCACCCAAGAGTCAAGCGCTGGTATATATTAGTACGTATTGGCGTTATGGATGCGCACCCCGGCTGCCTCGATTTTGCTCCCCTCAAAAAAACCGCTTTCTTGTTATAGTTGAAAACAAAGCTATGGGTTTGAGTAATTACCCGACGCACCCCGGGGGGCATAACCTGAGTGCTGATGTCATTTTTTTGGCACATATATTGCAAAATATTGCGCATTCCCTTTTCGTCCGGCCAGCCACCCAGATAGGCGCTGGTTTTGCTTCCAAGCAGCGCCGGTTCACCAGTTTTTGTGGACAATAACACAGGTGCATCCCCAACAATGTCTTCCAGATAGCGCACAAAACTCCCACCTCCTTCCAGTGCAATTTGTTCACCAGGACGCCGGCTTTGCACGCTTTGTATTTTCAGGTCCAACCCCGCAATGTTCGGGGGAAGTGGAACGGGAATTTGCATATCAGGGGTTTTGGCACCCGTACGCGGACCGGCTAAAACTGCGCCCTTGAAACGGAATAATGCTGTGCGTAATTCCTTGGAAATTGTATACAGTCCAGGCATCAAAACCAGCTGATAGGCAGACAGGTCCGCGCAATCAGGGGGGACAATATCAATGGTTAAACCAAGCGCTCGCACAGCGGAGTAAAAATCAAACACCAGTGCAAAATAGTCAAAATCCGCCCCCTGGGGCTGTGTTTGCCAACACCATGCGGACTGATAATCAAACACCAAAGCAATGTTGGCGTTTGGCTTTTGAACCCGCTTAACCTTCTCAAGGTCGGCAAATACCTGTTTTACTTCTGCAAGCGCCGGCGCCGGGCTATTGTCAGGCAAAAGCAAACCGGCATGCATTTGTTCCTGAGCAAACGGGACTTGCCGCCAGCGGAAATAGCTCACAACCTGCGCCCCGTGGGCGAACGCTTCAAGCGCCCATAACCGCGCCATACCGGGCAGTGGGGCTGGGTTATAGGGCGCCCAGTTTACCGGCCCGGGCTGTTGTTCCATCACCCACATATTTCCCCGACCAACCGCCCGGTAAAGGTCGTGGTGAAAGGCCTGAAAGTCTGGGTCACCCTGGCGCATAAATTCATGTTTGAAAGCTTCATCCCTGTCGGAACGGTCTTCAAGAAAGCCAAGCGGATAGGAGTCCCAGGCAGCAATGTCCAGATTCTGGCCAAGCGCAAAGTGGTCAAAATCCAAAATCCGCCCCATATAATTGTGGATCAAAGCCATATCGGTCAGGTGCCCCAATCCAGCGCAATCCAGTTAAGTTTGCCCTCTTTGGTACTATCCGGTAACAACGACGCCCCCGTCCACAACCATGGCCTGCCCGGTCATCATACGCGATGCCTTGGACGCTAGAAACAGCGTGGCGTCAACAATATCATCTGGAACAAGATGCTGTTTGAGGCACTGGCTTTGTAAATGCTGAGAAAGCGCTTCAGGGGTTGCCCAGAGGTCCAATTGCCGCTCGGTTAAAACCCATCCGGGCGAAAGCGCATTAACACGGATATTTGCCGGTCCCAGTTCTCTGGCCAACCCGCGGGTGAGGCCAGTGATTGCTGCTTTGGAGGTCATATAGGAAAGATATCCGGCGGCCCCCATAATATAGGAAATCGAGGAGAAATTTATTATAGAGCCTCCCCCCGCTTCGCGCATGCCAGCGGCCACCGTCTGGGCGGTGAAGAAGTGGGGGCGTAAATTAACATTCATGGCCAGGTCCCATTCCTCCTCAGTATACCCCTCAATTTCATGGCGCGTATCATTGGCGGCATTATTAACCAGAACAGTGATTGGCCCGTTTGCCGCAACCGCCTTCGCCATTGCCCCCTTAAGGGCATTAATATCGGTAATATCACATGGAACAAACAGCGGCGCCCGACCGTGCTTTTGCGCCATCCGGTCAACAAACTCACTGGCGTCCGAGCGTTGCACAAAGGCAACCTTACAACCCTGCTGCAAAAAGCCTTCGCTCAGATATGCGCCAATTCCAGACCCGCCCCCGGTGATAAAAACACTTTGTCCCTCAAGATCGTGAAAGGTTACATTTTCAGACATAAAGCACCTCCACTTGAATATTACCTTGGCACGAGCGCCAGCTTTTTCTCATTCAACAGCAAATGAATGTCGCTGCCAACCGGGAAGGTTTTGTCCATGGTATTATCAACCACGAACATTTCTCCAATGGTAGTATCCACCGTATATTGGATTTGATTGCCCAGAAAAGCCGCATAGGTCACGTTGCCTTTAATACCGGTTTTTTTGCCCGGTGAGGCCAGAGTTGCGTTTTGTGGACGGATAACCAGTGAGGCGTTGAACGGGGCCGTTTGTGTGGTGGGCACTTTTAGTTTCTGCCCCCCCACTTCAATGCTGGCAATGCCAGATTTTATGACACCAATATCGCAGTTCACCAGGTTTGCATCGCCAATAAAGTCGGCAATAAACTCTGAATTAGGTTCATTATAAAGTTCGCTTGGTGTCCCCATTTGCGCAATTTCAGCGTTCTTCATCACAATAATACGATCCGAAACCGCCATGGCCTCTTCCTGATCGTGGGTCACATAGACTGCGGTCAAATTCAAATCCTGCTGGATCTTGCGGATTTGCTCACGTACATGACGGCGCAGTTTGGCATCCAGATTTGACAAAGGTTCATCAAGCAACAGCACTTCTGGTTCCAGCACCACAGCGCGCGCCACTGCAACGCGTTGCTGCTGCCCCCCGGAAAGTTCTGAAGGCAATCGGTCGCCAAACCCCTCAAGGCCCACCATGGCCAAGCCCTCTTGAGCTTTGCCCCTGGCTTCTTTTTCCGGTATTGACGCAACTTTTAAGCCATAGGCTACGTTTTCCATAACACTCATATGGGGGAAGAGGGCATAGGATTGAAAAACCATCGACACATTACGATAGGTTGCGGTGAGATGAGTTACATCCTCACCACCAATAGAGATAGTGCCTTGGCTTACCGCTTCCAGCCCGGCAATCAGCCGCAATGTTGTAGTCTTTCCGCACCCGGAGGGACCAAGTAATGTCACCAGTTCACCGGGCACAATATCAAGGGTTAACCCCTTTAGCGCCACCACGTCACCAAACTTTTTAACCACGCTGTCAAAGTGGACAGCGCCTTTTTCCTGGTTGCCGGACATTAAACTTCTCCACGTTGTTTTTGCGCTGATTTCATCGTGCGGCCACTTCGACTTTAATGTATTTTTGCACCCGGTCTTCCCGGCGCAAACGGCGCTTGCCGATTATCAGTTGCAGGGTCAATATCACCGCCAGCATGGTTACGATCAACACCGCTGAATAGGCAATAGCGATGCCATATTCACCATTTTCCACCCGGCCAACGATAAACGAGGTTGCCATATTATGTTTAGCGCTGACGAGGAAAATGACCGCGCTTACCGCTGTTATCGCGCGCACAAAACTATAGGAAAGGGCGGCCAGAATTGCCGGCCCCATCAATGGAATAATCACCTTACGAACAGTGGTGAAGCTATTGGCCCCCAATGTAACTGATGCTTCATCCAGACTTTTGTCCAATTGGGACAGGGCGGCTATTCCCCCGCGCACACCCACGGGCATGTTGCGGAAAACAAAAACCATAATCAAAATCACCGAAGTGCCGGTTAATTCAATGGGGGGCACATTAAAGGCCAGAATATAGGAAATGCCGATAACGGTGCCTGGAATGGCAAAACTGAGCATGGTTGAGAACTCAAAGACTTCCTTACCAACAAATTTCTGCCGTACCAGCAAATAGGCGGTTGCCAGACCAACCAGAGCCGTGAGCGGAGCGGCAATGGAGGCAATGGTCAGGGTGGTGAAATAACTGTCCCAGGCCACCCCGGTCCATCTTATGCCATCGGAAAAACTGATGGAAAAGGCACGCAAATAGTGGTCAAAGGTGAAGCTGTGATCATACCCCCAGAGTTTTACAAAGCTGCCAAAAATAATCATTGAATAAACCACAACGGTGAACGCTGCCCAGGGCAGAGCGGTGGCATAACAAAAACCGCGCAGAACCGGATTGAGCGCCGCATGCTGACCGCTGTCGCCTTTGCCGGTTACCGTTGCATAGGACTTTTTACCCAGCCACCAGCGTTGCACAAGAAACGCGCTAAGGGTCATCGAAAGCAACACAAGGGCCAGTGTGGCCGCGCGCCCAGAATTTGCCACGGCCCCCACGATGGAAAAATAAATCTCGGTGGAAAGAACCGAAAAATTTCCCCCCAGCACCAACGGGTTTCCAAAGTCGGCAATGGATTCAATGAACCCAAGCAAAAATGCGTTCGCCAGGCCGGGGCGCATCAAAGGAAACGAAACCAGGCGAAAAGTCTGCCAGCGGTTAGCATTCAGGCTTTGAGATGCCTCTTCCATGGAGGGGCTGACCCCTTCCACCACTCCGATCAGTACCAGAAATGCAATGGGGGTAAATGAAAGCAACTGGGCCAGATAAATGCCCCAAAATCCATAAAGCCAACGGGTTTTTGGAATGTCAAAATAGGTGTTAAGCAAGTCTGTAACTGTTCCAGAGCGCCCAAACAGTAAAATAAGCGCCAGCCCGATAACAAAGGGGGGAGTGATAATGGGAATGATCGTCAACACCCGTAACAAAGGCTTGGCCTTGAAATTAGTTCGCGTGGCAATCAGAGCAAATGCAAGACCAAGCAGGGTTGTCCCCGCCCCGGTCAATATGGCCAGAACCAGCGAGTTCCATGCAGGACCGCACGAGCCGGACCCCGTCAGGCATCTAAGGCTCCAGATGCGCGAAGAAGATAGCCGCTCCCAGAATTCAGCAAAACTGAACGCCCCGTCGGCATTTTGAAACGCCTGCACCAGAATGTGGGATACCGGGAAAAATACAAATATGCCGACAAGGGAAATTATCAGGCCGATAAGGCCAACGATAAACGCATCGCCGCGTCCTTTGCCGATGCCTGATACCCCGGTGGTCAAAATAAACAATTGAGAGAAAAACACAATCATGGCGCCAGAACCAAGACCGGATTGCCCGGTTTGCCCAGGACCGTCCATAAATAGATCGGCAAATATTCGCGGGCCGGTTCGACCCACAATAAACCCCTGTGCGGCAATCATCACCAGTCCGGCGATGGAAATGAGTACCAGCAATTTGGCCAATAATTTATGATTTTTCACCAGCAGCAAAGCCAGCCCGCTTCCCGCTAACGGAACAAGAGCAGTGATCAGCCACCAGCGATCATGAATCAGCCCTTGCGCAACAGCGGAGGCGCTTTTGGGGTCACTAAAAATACCGCCAATCCAGCCAAATGACCAGAAGCCACCGTTCACCCCGTACCAGGGCAGAAACAATGCACCAATCAATGCAATGATCTGCCAGAGAGTCGCTGTTTTTTTCATAGTCCCCGCCTGTGCCACCCGTTTTGTCGCTGGCGGGGCCACGTCCAGCACCCTTTAATCGGAGCACTTTTTTTACACAGCTGCCAGAAAATGCGCGGGGAATATCGCTTCCCCCGCGCGCACATTTTTCAAGTCAACAGATTCTAGCTGTTTGGATCGCCAACTTCTGCGTCCCAACGGGCCAATAGGCGCGCACGGGTTTCAGAAGACCCATAGGTGGCAAAATCATATTCAATCAGATTGATTGTATCCAGGGGTGGAGCTTCGGCTGGAATTGTTGCATCCATGTTCGATGGAACGTTAAACACACCAACCGTCGGTCCATGATTTTGTGCTTCTGCGCTAATGGCATATTCAACAAATGCCTTGGCTTCGTCTACATTTTGCGCACCAGCGATAACGGACACGCCGCCAACTTCATAGCCAGTTCCCTCACATGGGGATACGATTGCCAACGGGAAACCGGCACGGGCCAGCTTGACCATGTCATGCTGGAAACCAATGGAAATGGTGGTTTCGCCACGTCCGGCAGCTTTAGAAGGTGCTGAGCCGGATTTGGTGTACTGATTGACGTTTACGCCAATGTCCTTGAGCATGGCAAAGCCTGCGTCTTCACCAAATACCTGCACCAAAGTTGCAAGTTCTGTATAAGCAGTGCCGGAACTGTTTGGATTGGCCACTTGAATTTCGCCAAGATATTCAGGCTTTGCCAAATCAGCCCAACACGCCGGAGCCTCAAGACCTTTTTCATCAAGCAATTCGGTATTATAGGCAACACCAAGCACGCCAAGGTGAATACCTACGGTTTTTCCGCCAGAGATATTTGACAGGTTTTGTGCCCAATCCTGAAGATTGGAAACATCAACGCCGGATTCCTGGGTCAAACCTTCTTGCGCGGCAACCAGATGGGGGTCACCCGTGCCACCCCACCAAACGTCAATTTTCGGATTGGCTGCTTCAGCGCGTACCTGCGCCAGCGTTTCCCCGGTTGATTTGCGCACCATGGCCACATCAATACCGGTCTTTTCTTCAAAATTTGCCACCATCAGGTCGCACCAGTCCTGCTCATTGGAGCACACCATATTCAGCTCGGCAGAAAGGGCGGGCGCAGCCACGAACAGGCTCATTACTGCGACCCCGATTTTCAAACTTGATTTCATATTTAATTCCTCCCAGAAATATTGATTTTGTTTTTTTGCAACTGTTGCAACTATTTGCAGCAAAGGGAAAATTTTCGAATTATTGGGTTTTTTGATAGCTTCCCCGCTCAAACGAAAGAATAGCGAAACTTTCACTTGCATAGCAAGACAATTGTCGCAAAACCGCACAAACAGCACTGGCATTTCAAGTTATACATTTTCAAATTTTGAAAACATGCACGCGTGAAGGCGAGCAAAATAATGGTGCACCTTGAAGGAGAAAATCCGAACGCGCCAGCAAGCGAAGAACGCGCCGTGACCCGTGTCGCGCCCCATCGGAGGCGTGAGCGAAGCGAACTGTCGTGAGAATATGTTGTAAATGGTGCCCGGGGGCGGATTTGAACCACCGACACGAGGATTTTCAGTCCACTGCTCTACCCCTGAGCTACCCGGGCCAAATCAGCGACAAAGTTTCGCCAAAATGCTGGGGGTTTATAGGGCGTCACCTGCGCCGTGTCCAGCACCCAATCGAGCAAAAATGACATTGGGTTAAAATATATCTCTCTTGAGCAGGTTCCCTGAAAAATTAAACTCTATTCCGAGGCAAACTCATCCTGCGGTCCCTGCTCTTCTTCATCTGGAACGGGAACAGCATAAGCCCCGGTCAGCCAGCGGTTCAGATCAATATTGGCGCAACGAACAGTGCAAAAGGGATAGAATTTCTGCGTGGAGGGGTTTTGGCAAATGGGGCACGGCTTTGTCGGGCGCAATCGTGTGAGCGCGCTTTTCCCGGGACCGACCTTAGTGGGCTTTGGCGCATCCATCGGGTTAAACCCCCGAAAGAGCTGACTGATTGAGCCAGTTGAAGTGAACAGGATACCCGGCACCGGTCAACAGGGCCACGGTCTCATAAAGGGGCAGACCCACAACCGCATGATAGGAGCCGGACAGTTTTTGCACAAAAGCGCCCGCGATGCCCTGAATAGCATATCCTCCCGCTTTGCCCCGCCATTCAGCGCTGGCAAGATAGGATTCAATTTCTTTGGCGCTCAGGCGCTTGAAGCGAATTTTTGTTTCCACCAGCCGATTGCGCACCTGCCCGCTCGCACTGAGCAGACAAAGCCCCGTATAGACCCGGTGCGAACGCCCTGAGAGCAGGCGCAGGGATGTTGCGGCCTCCTCCATGGTTTCAGCTTTTGGCAATATCCTGCGTCCAACGGCCACCACTGTGTCAGCACCAAGCACCAGTGCATTATCGGCGATGCCGCTTTGATGGGCTTTGTGCTGAGTGGTCATGGCCTTGCTTTGCGCCAACCTTATCGCCAGCTTGCGGCCCAATTCGCCCCTTTCAGGGGTTTCATCCACATGGGCAGGCACAAGGTGCTCGGGTTCAATACCGATCTGATTAAGCAGCGCCAAACGTCGTGGAGATGCCGAGGCTAATATCAATTCAGGGCGAGTGGCCATTCTTGCTTCTTCAGGTTTTGTCGGTTCCAGTCAGCAAAGTGCTACTTGAAACGATAGGTAATACGTCCCTTGGTCAGGTCATAGGGGGTCATTTCAACCAACACCTTATCACCGGCAAGAACGCGAATTCTGTTTTTGCGCATCCGCCCGGCTGTGTGGGCGATAATTTCGTGGTCGTTTTCCAGCTTCACCCGAAATGTGGCGTTGGGCAGCAGCTCAACGATAACACCGGGGAATTCAAGCAATTCTTCTTTAGGCATTTAGTCTCCTGATATTGCCCCACTGCGGGGCATTTGATTCATGAATTGGCGCGCAACCTATAGGATTAAAGCGCGCTTGTGAACCTCTTGTGATGAAAGGGCCTTAACCTGAAAAAACCGGGTCGAGGCGTTCAAATATGCGCTTCTTCAAACTGTCGCGCAATTGGTGATAGGCGGCCAGGCGCGCATCGCGCGACCCTTCCACCAAAGTGGGGTCGTCCGTTTCCCAATGTTCAATTTTTTCAGCATCCAGATTTCGCCTGGCCACCGCCTCACGGGCCTCCTCTGACAGGGTAATCACCAGATCAAATTTGGTGGCCACCAATTCATCCATCGTGTGGGGCGTGTGTACCGACATATCAATGCCCAGCTCCTCCATAGCCGCATGCACAAAGCCATCAGCCTTGCCCGAACGTGCACCTGCGGAGCGTGAAATCACCTTGCCGGGAAACAAAAACCGGGTCAGAGCCGCAGCAATAGGGGAGCGCACCGAATTCATCGAGCAGACAAAAAGCAAGGTGGGCAATTGAGAATTTTGTGCATCATCGCGTGCCGCGTAGGGCTGAACGGCACACAACAGGGTAAACAGGCGCCGGGCTGTATTCATATCCATCGTCAGTTTATTATCCAGGCGCTGACGCAGCAGGTCCGCCGCGTCATTGTGCAAACCGCGCCGCCCCATATCCACCGCTTCAATCTGATAGGGAGAGGCGGATTTAATTGCCTCATAGTAGCTTTCGCGCACCCTGAAATAATCCCGAATCAATTCGCGAAACGGTGTAAGGGATAAATAATGGGCTGCAATGGGTTCAAAACTCCGGGGATGACGAATATCAAAAACCACGGAATTACCGATGATTGACATATGTAAGGCATAGGGGCCTTTGGCTTTCACTCTGGCGGGGAAAAACGCATTTTCCTCCAACAGATCATAAATTGCAATCCGGCGTTCGTGGGCTTCGTCAGGATTAAGGGAAATAATGGTGCCCGGATCCAGCGTCACCGAGGTAATTTTATCACTCTTTTCATCAAAGCTGATATCACTCATATCAACCCTATCGGTTAAGCCGAATGGAAACAGAACGGCCATGGGCCTGCAAGTCTTCCGCCTCGGCCAGCGTAACTGTGGCAGCTCCCAATTGCGCCAGAGCACCGGGGCTACAGTTTAGCAAAGAGGTGCGCTTCATAAAATCTATGGTGCCAAGGCCAGAGGCAAATTTGGCCGTTTGAGCGGTGGGCAAAACGTGATTGGACCCCCCCACATAATCCCCGATGGCTTCAGGGGTATGATGCCCCATAAACACTGCGCCCGCGTTGCGCACCAAAGGCAGCAACTCCTCAGGATTATCCACCGCCAGTTCAAGATGTTCGGGGGCCATTTCATTGGCCAGTTCCAGCGCTTTACCCATATGGGGGACGATGATGATCGCCCCCAATCTATCCCACCCCTGTCGCGCAATCTGATTGCGGCCCAATGTTTCAAGTTGTCGTTCAACTTCAGCTTCCACCGCGTTGGCCATTTCCTCGCTCAAAACCACCGCAATCGATTTGGCACCTGCCCCGTGTTCGGCCTGGGCCAACAAATCCGCTGCAACCCAGGCGGGGTTGGCGCTGGCATCGGCAATCACCATGATTTCGGACGGTCCGGCAATCATATCAATGCCCACCGTGCCAAATACCTGCCTCTTGGCTTCGGCCACATAGGCATTGCCGGGGCCGACAATTTTGAACACCGGTTGAATTGTGTGAGTGCCATAGGCGAGCGCACCGATGGCCTGAGCGCCACCAATACGATAGATTTCATCCACCCCCGCGATCCGGGCCGCCGCCATAACGGCGGAATTAATTTCCCCTTTAGGGGTGGGCACAACCATCGCTATTCGGGGCACACCTGCAACCTTGGCTGGCACCGCATTCATCAATACGCTTGAGGGATAAGAAGCCAACCCGCCAGGCACGTAAATCCCCACAGCGTCGATCGGCGTCCATCTGGTCCCAAGGGTTACCCCTAAGTCGTCCGTGTAGACGTCATCTGCGGGGCGCTGTTTAATGTGATGGGATCTGATCCGGTCATGGGCAAATTTCAGCGCATCCACCACTTCAGGGGATGCCTTATTTGCTTCGTGGTCAATCTGATCTGGGGAAAAACGCAAATCATCTTGAGCAAGGCTCAAATGATCAAATTTTTCAGTCAGCTCAATCAGCGCTTCGTCACCGCGTTTTTGCGTATCTGCAAGGATGTCAAAAACAGTTTTTTGAATTTCTTGAGAAGTTTGATATTCTCCGTGCAAAACTACAGCAAATTTTTGGGCAAATTCACTGTCATTTGCGTGCAGTCGGGCAACCATGGTCTGTTCTCGGTTTCTAGTTGGTTTCGTGTTTTGGGGTTGCTTTTGCAGCCCAGCTTGCCCCCAAGTCACTCAAGCGCAATTCCAGACATTCTACCACGAGTTCCACAGTACCGCCACCGGCAAAACTCAACGTAACCACTCCGCTAGGGGCATCGGTTTCTTCAAAGGTTATCGAAAGCAAATCCAAAACGCCTTCCTGGGATTCCAGGTTAATTCCTTTGGACTTAACCTCAAGCACATGATCAAAATGCATGGCCGCACGACGCCGTAACCCTTTGTTTTTTGGATCCCCTTCTTCCCAGACATAACGGTTCATTACCAGGGCAAACCGTTTATCAGATTTGACAAAACCCATGTCATTTACCCGCAATACAGCGTCTTGAGTGTAGGCGGAAACGACCTCAAGATCTTCTTTATCCAGGGCGAGTAATTTTAGGTCCGGCATGTTTTTTGTCCCGTCTTATACTTGGCATCCCGGCAAACTTGGGTGCCCAAACAGGGTTTTACAACCCCTCTTGTCACCTAATCGTTTATACGTTCCACTTTGGCGCCACAGGCACTCAGCTTTTCTTCAAGACGCTCAAACCCTCGATCAAGATGATAAACGCGGCTAACGATTGTCTCTCCACTGGCCACCAGACCGGCAATAATCAACGAAACAGATGCACGCAAATCGGTTGCCATAACCTGAGCTCCTTTAAGGGTTTTAACACCGCTAACGGTGGCCCCCTGTCCTTCGATTTCAATTTTGGCTCCAAACCGGGTCAGCTCCGCCACATGCATAAAACGATTTTCAAAGATGGTTTCCTTGATCTTGGTCGTCCCGTTTGCCCGGGTCATTAGTGTCATATACTGGGCTTGAAGATCGGTTGGAAACCCGGGAAACGTGTCAATTTCAACATCAACTGCCTTTAGTCTCTCGCCGGTAGCTCTTACGCGGATACCTCCAGATTCCTCAACAATATCAACGCCGCTTGCCTGCAATACATCCAGCGCTGCCTGCAGGTGCTGGCTTTTGGCATTGCGCAGCAAAACATCACCGCCCGTCATTGCAACAGCCATGGCAAACGTTCCCGCCTCGATCCTGTCGGGCACAACATCAATGGTGGCACCATGTAGTTTTTTAACCCCTTCAATCACCAGTTTGCGCGTACCAATCCCCTTGATTTTGGCCCCCATGGCCACCAGGCAATCCGCCACATTGGTAATTTCAGGTTCCATTGCAGCGTTCAAAATTGTTGTCGTCCCCCTGGCCAATGTTGCCGCCATCAGTATTGTGGGGGTCGCCCCAACCGAAGGCGTTGGCAGGCGCAACATCGTTCCCACCAGTCCGCCGGGGGCCGTGGCAACAACATAGCCTTCATCGATTTCGATATGGGCGCCCAGCGCCTTCAGGCCATTAATAAAATAGTCCACCGGTCTTGAACCAATGGCACAGCCGCCGGGCAGGGAAACGCGCGCTTTATGTTCACGTGCCAGCAAGGGGCCAATAACCCAAAAACTGGCACGCATGGCCGCTACCAGGTCGTAAGGGGCGCAGGTGTCAGTAATAGTGGGAGTTTCAAAACTCAGTGCGGCGCTTTGAAAGCTTTTGTCCTCCGTTGGCGAGGTGATTTTTGTGCCATGGTTGGACAAAATTTTCTTTAACTGACGAACGTCCGCAAGGTCAGGCACGTTGCGCAGCACCAGTTTTTCGTTGGTTAGCAATGAAGCTATCATCAAGGGGAGCGCTGCATTTTTTGCACCGGAAATAGGGAGTTCCCCATTCAACTGATTGCCACCTACAACACGAATTTTTGCCATTCTTATACTATCCATCAAGTTGTGCGCCCTCATTGAGGGACGACCGTAACAAACTGCTTCATGCTATTGATTCAAGAGAAGACTTAGACGAACCAGAAACCAAATCAATTGCTATCTCAGCCAGAGACTAGTCGCAAGCAATTGCTTTGAAATTGTGACCAACAAAATCGCATGGCTTTGTTGGCGCCCAGCAACAGCACAAAAAATCCAATCCGGCCATACCTGAATGCCAGTGCGCCACCTTTACTTTTTGGAACCCTCAGTACTTATATCGTGCGCACGTTTTTTGTTTTGCATTTTACGGCGCTTCAGATTTTCACGCAATTTGTGCGCCAGTTTTTCTTCCCGGGTCAGATTGGAATTGGGTTTTGCCATAGTTTTCAACCTAAATGCTTCTTCTTTTGATATCAGCGAATTCTGCCAGGGTCGGCTGAGCTTAACGCTGATTGAATGAAATACCAATGGCTTTGCATTTGGCCTTGCTTAGCGATTGCTCCTATGGCAGTAACGAGCCGGTTTTGACCCTTAATTGAGCAAAGCCAACAAACGCCGCCGTAGCTCAGGGGTAGAGCACTCCATTGGTAATGGAGAGGCCGACAGTTCGAATCTGTCCGGCGGCACCATTTTATTGATCTCGCGGTAATTCGCTGCGCTCATACCTCCGATGGGGCGCGACACTGGTCGCGGCTCGCTCTTCGCTCGCTGGTGCGTCTAAAACTTCTCCTTAGAGGGGGACCATTTTATTGATCTCGCAACAATTCGCTGCGCTCAGGTCTGCCGACGAATTGGAGAAAAGCTGGTGCTTTTATCAACTAATATGTTCAACGGGCGGCTATGTATTTTTCAAGAACCTGTATCTGATCTTTTCTCATCCACAACCCGCGTTTTGTTCGCCGCCACAAAATATCCTGACTGGTTTTTGCCCACTCATTTTCAATAAGGTAGTCAACTTCCACCCCATACAGGTCTTCGCCAAAAGGACGGCCCAGATCAGAAATTTGCGTTGCGTTCCCAAGGATTTTGCTGGCGAGTGTTCCATACAAGCGCACCAGCCGTCGAGCGTGGCGCGGCTTTAAAAACGGATATTTTCGACTAAGTTTTGCAACCTGATCAGAATAGCCATTGGGGGGAAAGTCACCGCCGGGTAGCGCTACGTCCGCAGTCCATGGCTTGCCACGAACTTCAAACACTTCACCAATTTTTTCCAAAACTGATTCTGCCAGCTTGCGATAA
The DNA here is from genome assembly GCA_024279575.1 of Alphaproteobacteria bacterium. Lineage (GTDB taxonomy): Bacteria > Pseudomonadota > Alphaproteobacteria > Rhizobiales > Devosiaceae > DROE01. The sequence continues at coordinate 18,694 of JAJRRJ010000190.1, forward strand.
GTGGTTAGTTTCCCCCCATAAACACTTATGTTTGGCGCACTCTCTTCATTCTGAACCGTCAGGACATATTCGCGGGTCGCCTCCTGAGCCTTGGATGCACCATCATCCAGAAGCGGGCGCACAGCGGAATAGGACCAAACAACCTGGTCTTCCACAACAGGGGCGGCAAAATACTCACTGGCAGCGGCACAAAGATAGGAAATTTCTTCTTTTGATATTTCAACCTTACCCGGATCCCCTTCATAGTCCTCATCGGTGGTTCCAATGAGAGTGAATTCATCCTCATAGGGAATAGCGAAAATAATGCGTCCATCGGCATTTTGAAATATATAGCACTTTTCATGCTTAAACAGGCTTTTAACTACGATATGGGAGCCTTTAACCAGTCGAATGCGTTTACCATCATCCTCCTGCACAGCATCGCAGAGCACCTTGTCCACCCAGGTACCTGCGACATTGATCAGCACTTTGGCTTCAACAGTTTTGACCTGTTGGTCGGGCTGCTCAAGATCAATGGACCAGACATCCTGATTGCTTTTGTCTTTAGTGCGCTGCGCACCAATAACTTTAGTACGAGTCATAACAGTTGCGCCATGGTTTCTGGCATCCATGGCATTCAAAACCACCAAACGTGCATCGTTAACCCAGGCATCGGAATACTCAAATGCCTTCGCGTACAGGGGCTTGAGCGGTTTTGCCACCGGATCATTTTGCATATCAAGAGTGGTTGCGGGGGGCAGCAGTTTACGTCCACCAAGGTGATCATAAATAAATAAACCGAGGCGAAGCAACCAGGGCGGGCGCAGACCATCATGGATGGGCAGGACAAACCGCAGAGGCCAGATAATATGGGGAGCGATCGCCCAAAGGCGTTCGCGCTCGATCAGTGCTTCACGAACCAGACGAAATTCGTAATGCTCAAGATAGCGCACCCCCCCATGAATGAGTTTTGTCGCCCCTGAAGAGGTGCCGCTGGCAAGATCGTTCATTTCGGCCAGTCCGACCTTGTAACCACGCCCTGCTGCATCACGGGCAATGCCGCACCCGTTAATACCGCCACCGATTACAAAAACGTCAAACAATTCAACGTCACTCACTCAAAATCTCCCGATGCCAAACAGTTAAACAGAAAACCCATCAGCTATTATCCTGATTATTTTTGCTCAATCGAAACCAAACGCACTCATAACGCAAAAGATATAGGCCTCAGACGAAAGAAATTGAACCCCTTGAATTTGAGACAAATCAGCTGTTTTAGTAAGAGAAAATGGTACAAACCTGTTTGGCAACACACCTTTTTATTGCGCATGCCCTTACCCAACAGCGACAGAATAACTAAAATCCTGACGACACAATAAAAAGGCCGGCAAATTGCCGACCCCTTTAATTCATGAAATCCAATCAGATATCATGTGATTTATCCCGCTTTAATGGGGGAAATCCGAATTTCAACCCGGCGATTTTGCGCTTTTCCAGCCTCTGTTGCATTGGAGGCGATGGGAGAAGTCTCACCACGTCCATCAATATAGAACCGGCGGGCGTCAATACCACGTGAAGAAATAACATTGGCCACCGCGATGGCGCGCTCGCGCGAAAGATTTAGATTGAACTCATCTGAACCATCAGAATCCGTATGACCCAACACATCCACAATGGTTTTGTCAAAGCGTTGCAAAACCAAAGCGACAGCATTCAGAGTCGACGCAAATTGCGTATTTATTGTGGAAGACCCCACATCAAAGGTAATGTTGGAGGGCATATTCAAAATAATCTGATCACCTACGCGGGTAACCGACACGCCGGTGCCCTGTAACTGAGCGCGCAACTCGGCTTCCTGTTGATCCATATAGGCGCCCACAGCTCCCCCTGCCAAAGCACCAACGCCAGCACCAATCAGGGCTGCAATTCTGGCATCCCCCCCAGTTGCTGAGGCGGCAACCAGGCCGCCAACAGCACCAACGGCTGCGCCGATTCCAGCGCCGCCTGCGGTGGCAGATATCTGTTGTTGTCCGGTAAATGGATTTGTGGTCGTACACGCTGAAAGCAACAAAGCCACACTTAGTGCGGCAAGAATATTTGTTTTCATATTACAGAAAGCCCCTTTGTTAGATCAAATTTTTGCAGATTATTAAACGGGAATAAGGCAGGATAGTGTTAATTTAGTCCGCTTCAACATCCAGCTGATCCAATAACCCCTCAATGGCATCAACCTGTGGCAAAAACTGGCGGCGCATTGAAAAATTCAGGGTAATGTTTTTACGCGCCGGAACAAACGTACAAAGGTTTGACCCCGGGTGGTAAGAGCCGCAATAAATCGGTTCAATCAACCCCTTGGTCAAATCCCCATAGGTTCTGTGGGGGGGGACCATGGTCAGGACCATATCGTAGTTTCCGTTATATCGAAAAAACCGATCTGAATACAGGAATGGCAAAAAGCGACTGATCATGCGATGGGCTTTAAGCATTGTATTGAGCAAAAACTGCATCTTGGTGATGTCCTTGGCCTCAACATCATCAATCGTTGCATCAACTTTGGTGATAAATTCTTCCAGATCCTGACTTACCTGAAATACAGCTTCCAAGGAGCGCACTCGAAAAAAATCATCATCATAGTCGTGACGTTCGGTATCAAGCATGGTGTAAATGCCGCGAATTTTTTCAGTTGACCAGCCTTCTCCCCCATTATTAAGGGCAAAAAGAACAAGGCCAAACATCAAAGAGCGCTGGCGCACCCCCAGCCGATTGGCAACCCTGCGCAGCCTCTGGCGGTCAAAAACCAATGTACTGAACCCCATTTCCACCTGTTTTGGTGATAAAAGATGGGCTGAAACCATGTGTATGGGCAAGGTAAGGGTCGCAGCGGCGGCAAAATAAAGTTTTTTACGCCAGGAAACCTTTTTTCCCGCGTTGGACATTGTGCCATGGGAGGAGTGTTGTGAACGGGTGAGAAGTGCGGAATCGGACCCCTCCATGATCGCATGGGAAGAGCGCACCATAATCATAGAGGCGCGCCCAAGATCATCAGCTCCCCCGCGCCGGATAATCACTCGAACCCGAAACAGGGGAAGTTCCTTGTCCACATAAAGGTCCTGCCCATCATCCAGCCACTTGTCAGGATAACCATCAAAATTATCAACTTCTTCAATGGAGGTGATGGCTTCAAGCACGTTTTTAGGGAAGGGCTGACCGGGTAAAGCGCCGATAAACCCATGGGTCAACTGCGGCGCAAGCGCCGCCATTTGCGCCACGGTGTCACACAGTTTTTCCTTATCAAAACTGTCCTTGGAGAAGGCGGTAAAATATACGGTGTTCTTTGCCTGATAAAGGAACCACTGGAAATTTGTGAACAGGGCTTGCGGGTTTTTGCGCACGGCCATCAGCGCTTTGTTAAGCACATCTGAATGATCAGTGGGAAAACTGGTAGTGGAAAAACTCTTCATACTAATGACCCTATGGCAACAATAACTGCAACTTAGGTGGCCTCACTTCAAGCCGCAAGTTATAGTTGTTGGAATGGTTATTAGCAATCCTTCCTTTTACAGTGGCGCTCAAGCCGACCAGATACTATGGAAAAACCTCGGCAAACGGGCTTGTTTCAAGTATCGGATCAAACAGCAATCCGAATTAGTTTGAAGACCAGGGGGCAATTGGCAACCCGTCTCTTATCCAGCCCATTGCCTGAGAAGAACCGGTTGTGCCGCCATAAACAGAAAACATGTTTTCATATCCACGCCGCGCCAATTCCGCCTGAACAACCCCGGAGCGATTTCCTGATGCGCAAATAAAGGCTACAGTTTTTCCAGGGTTTTCGTTCTGAATGTCGGCCAGTTTAGCTAAAAACTCCCGGTCCAGCATGGATATCGGGTATGCACCCTGCGCGATACCTGTTTGTGCCCATTCCTCAGGGGTTCGAACATCAATCAACACCAGTGTTCCACCCTGCATGGCCTGATAGGTATCCTGCGTTGTCATATCGACCATGGGAGAAAATCGCTGCGCCGCCACTGGGGACACAAACAACATGAGCAACACGGACAGAATTCCGAAGAGCTTAAACAGAGCGATATTGTGATGCATGGAGCGGAGGGAACCAAAGGCGACAGTGTTCATGGAAAAACTTTCTTGAAAGGGATATATAACTGGTTACTAATATAAACAGTTTGATTTTCCAAGATAGATTTAGTCAATTATCGGTGATCACATGTTCAGCGTGGATGCGAAGACTAACCGGTAAGGATTATGCGCATTAGATCCGCTGTATTTCGCGCACCTAGCTTTTCCATAACCCTTGCCCGATGCACCTCGATTGTTCGGGGCGATATTCCAAGGGCACGCCCTGCCTCTTTATTGGATTGCCCATTGGAGATCAGCTGCAACACCTCTCTTTCCCGAGGCGTAAGCTGGTTAAATCCTCGAATTTCAATTGGCCGCCGCCCCCCCTGAACCGCACCCAAATGAACATCACGACGCAGCGCCTCGCGCACCGCACGCACAAATTTTTCTGTATCAATCGGTTTTGAGATGACATCGGTCGCACCGGACTTCATTGCACCAACAGCAGCTTCGATATCGGGTTTGTCGGCCAGCATAAAAACAGGCGCCCCGGTACAGGCCTGCTTGATCCTTGCCAAATTGCCTGCACTCGATTCCAACTCAATTTCAAGGCTCAACACCACAACATCAGGAGATCGGCGCTGAATGGCCAGAAAAAAATCAGCGCTATTGTGGGAACTTGTCGTTTGAAACCCCTCAAGTCGAAATAACACACTCAGCGCCTCACACGTTCCAATATCAGCGTCCACAATATGCACGAGCCGATCCCGATTGTGATAAGAATGATAATATACTTCCTGTTTCATAAATCTTTCCCAATTAAATTATGTATCAGTTTCACAAACACATCCCCCGCTCACCACCTGAATAATTTATTCAATACGCCACAATACGAGAATCACCTTCCGCATTGTGGACTAGGTGTTGTGCCGGGTGTGAGTTGGTAAATGCGTAGAATCAAACACCTACAAATAGGACTACATTCCTAAACACGGCCTGTAAAGGAATTTTTTCCTATTAGTATTTGGGCCTAAGTAAAGACACATAGCCTCAGCGAAAAAATTTGTTTGCTGCAAGATAGAAGCAAGCGTTTTGCAAACCCGTGATATCACCCTGACATTGTGTATTTTGCATTGTATATTTTGCACTGTGATTGTCAGTCAGACAAAAGGAACGCAGCGCGGCAGTTTTCGGCTAACAACGGCCACGCTGCATATAATGAAACAAAGTTACTTTTTCAAAAGGTCCCGAATTTCCCCCAGCAGCACTTCCTGAGCGGGAGGGCTAGCGGGCGCCGCTGGCTTTTTCTCTTCTTTTTTCTTCAGCGAATTGATGCCTTTTACCACAATGAACAAAGCCCAGGCGATGATCAGAAACTTAACAATGGCATTGATAAACAACCCAATATTTACCGGCCCCAGCACGATTGATGAAAAATCGGTACTGCCCAGCAACAGGCCCACTAACGGCATAATAACGTCATCAACCAACGAACCAATAATGGCTCCGAAAGCCGCGCCGATTACAATACCGACAGCCATGTCGATCATATTTCCTTTGATGGCAAATTCCTTAAATTCCTTGAGCATTAGTTCTGTCCCTGTTTTAATTTCACAATTGGTATGTTTGGTCTCAAATAGATTTTTTGGAGACCCTGCCGTAATTTTTGCTGAAAACCCCTTAAAAATCAAGCACTTTGAGCCAAATTATATCTTCTATCCGTCTCAATTTCTCAACCTGCACACTTTTCTTAAATTCGCAAAATGCATGTTAGTTAACCGGTTGTTTACGATGTTTTTGTGAAAAGGGGAGTTGAACCCTCTTTCCGGTTTGGTGGGGAAATCTGATTTAATGCAAACCGAACGGAATATTTATGGCCCAGGCGCGTCGTTTTAATCATTGGCAAGAAATCTCCGACCCCTGGCAAAAAAGCCAACCCGGTCAGGATGTTGATAACTGGAATGAATTGCGGGGCGAACTTGAGGACCTGCTGGATCAGGTGCATATGCAAAGCCATGATGCGCAGATACGTGCAACCAGCGCAATTGAACCCGCACATTCAGCCAACTTCACTTCCACCTATCAGCAGCCGTTCAACCCCAGCGCACCCGCCGCGCTCGACCGGCACAGCCATGCGCTGGCGTCAGTACAACGAGCAGTGGACCGATTTAGCGAACCAGAGGAGGCAATGATTATGCCTGCCCGATCTCAGCACCAATTACAAAATGCCATTCGCCAAATTCGCTCAAGCCAACGTGGCCGGCAGCAGCGTCCGAAAATAGGCTCCAGAACAAACACAGGCGGAGCGCCTTTTCAAAGCCCCCAATCGCAACAACACCACGGCTATGGCGGAAATCCACCTCACACATCTGCGCGCGCTGAAGTTCAGTTTGATGAAATCGGCAATGCCCTTGAAAGCATCAGTGCGCGCATGGAAAGTTTTGAACAGGCTATTGGCGACAGGCAAAATTCAGATACAGCCGTCGCGGATATGGCAATGCAGGTTGAGCAGCTGTCAGGTGTTGTTGAACACCTGGCAAATAACATTGGCGAACGCGGCCAAATAAAACGGCTTGAAAATCAGATTGCAAAAATGGCCGACGCCATTCCAAACGGGGCAGATCTGGACTTTGCCTCCCTCGACAAGCGGCTTGATGTCCTGTCCGGCGCTTTTGAAAAACTCAGGGATTTACAAGCACAGCAGTTGGAATTGAGCATTAACTCCAGCGGTGATGACAGCCAAATGGAAGCCATTGACCAAGGCGTTCGCAACATAAATGAACGACTGGACAATTTAGGTATCAATGCACTTGACCTGAAGCCAATCGAAGATTGTGTGCGCTCGGTTTATGACCGGATCGATACGCTTGAACACAGTGTGGCGACCCCTTCTCCTGCCCTTGAACGCTTAAGTGAAGAAATGGCGCAGTTTACGCAAGCTATGCGCGATGAAAAAGGGGGCGACCTTTCTGCCAATTTGGTTGCGCAGGTGGAAGGGCTGGTTGAACGAATTGAGCAGATCGAAACTGAAGGCACACCTGTTGCTGAGCTTAAAATCGATATGGAAGAGCTGCAGTCCAGTGTAATTGCTGCAATGGAGCCTCGATTTTTAGCTCTGGAGGACAAAATTGGCAGCCTGTCTGGAAAGCTGGGCGGAAAAGCGGCTTTTGCAGGCGAGGTGCAACACAATAGCATTAATACCGAGGCCCTTGAGGAACACATCCGTGAACTGGCTGACAAACTGGACAAAACCAGTTCAGACCTGAACGGTTTACAAACGATCTTTGACCAAAGGGACGACAAAGCAAACGTTCCAGATTTGGACTCCATCGCAAACATTGTTGCTCAACGCACCTCAGAAGCAATGGCAAAGCTGCAATCCAAGCCCGGAGAAAGCGTTGGCCAAAAGGCGTTGGATCGACTGGAGGGGCGACTGTCCGACTTGTTTGCAGAACGTACACAACAGCAGGACCCACAAGAATTTTCGCAGGTTCGCAGTACAATCAACCAGGTCAACCAGCGCCTGGAACGGCTCGAAGCCACGTTAAGTGAACAGGCAAAGCACGCGTCACATCAGACAAGCACTCAACACCAACCGATTTCGCACACACCCAAGTCTCCCCCCGGCAGACGCCGCGCGGCCCCCAAAAGGCTTCGGCA
>JAJRRJ010000191.1 GCA_024279575.1 Alphaproteobacteria bacterium
GGTTTTGTAAACGTGCAACCCAATTCAGGCAGTCAGGCAAATCAGGCGGTATTTTTAGCCCTTTTGCAGCCTGGAGACACCTTTTTGGGGCTGGATTTGAAAGCCGGAGGGCATCTGACCCACGGCTCGCCGGTAAACATATCGGGAAAGTGGTTTAAGGCTGTTTCCTATGGGGTGGGTGAAGATGATCTTCTGATAGACATGGATGAGGTTGAGCGCGTCGCAAAAGAGCATAGACCAAAATTGATTATTGCCGGTGGGTCTGCCTATTCGCGTTCCTGGGATTTTGCTCGTTTTCGCGCCATCGCCGATGAGATTGGCGCCTACCTTATGGTGGACATGGCCCATGTTGCCGGACTGGTTGCAGGGCGCGTTCATGCCTCCCCGATCCCCCACGCCCATGTCAGCACGACGACAACGCACAAAACCCTGCGCGGTCCACGCGGCGGCATGATACTTACCAATGACGAAGCAATTGCCAAAAAAATCAACTCAGCCGTTTTCCCCGGTCTGCAGGGGGGGCCTTTGATGCATGTTATTGCGGGCAAAGCGGTGGCCTTTAAGGAAGCCCTTGGCGAGGATTTCAAAACCTATGCCGCCAATGTTGTGGCTAATGCTCAGGCGCTTTCTGATGCATTGATTGCAGGCGGCCTGGACGTGGTTTCAGGTGGCACGGATAACCATCTTATGCTGGTTGATCTGCGCAAAAAGAACGCCACGGGAAAGCGCGCTGAGGCCGGGCTTGGTCGTGCCTACATTACCTGTAATAAAAACGGCATTCCTTTTGACCCTGAAAACCCCTTTGTGACATCTGGTATTCGTCTTGGTTCTCCAGCAGGAACCACACGCGGGTTCGGCACCGCTGAATTTACCTATATTGGGGAATTGATTGTGGAAGTGCTTGAAGGGTTGCGTGCCGTCGGCCCCGACGAAGAAAACACCTTGGTTGAAAGCGACGTCAGGGAAAAAGTAAAAGCCCTGACAGACCGCTTTCCCATTTACCCGCTTTGAAACGGAATTGAATAAAAATGCGCTGCCCCTATTGTACAAGTCAGGATACACAGGTCAAGGATTCCCGCCCCACTGAGGATTCAAATGCCATTCGGCGGCGGCGAATCTGTAACGGCTGTGGCGGGCGCTTTACCACCTTTGAAAGGGTGCAGTTGCGCGACCTGCTCGTAATCAAAAAATCGGGTCGCAAAGTGTTGTTTGAGCGCGAAAAACTGGCACGCAGTGTTAACACCGCGCTTCGCAAACGTTCGGTGGAAAGCGAACGGGTTGAGCGCATGATTTCAGGCATTGTTCGCCAGCTGGAAAGCATGGGGGAGGGTGAGGTCCAATCTGATCAGATTGGTAAATATGTGATGGATGGCCTCAAAGAACTGGACGATGTTGCCTTTGTGCGTTTCGCATCGGTCTATAAGAATTTTTCCGCAGCCGAAGACTTCGTTGTGTTTCTGGCGGATCTGGACAAAGATGAAACTGAATAGATTTCATTTTCTTGCAATAATTGAATCAATATATGCGTCGGAGCCTCTAAGTGCCTGAAAAATTAAATAAAAACGAAAAAACGCCTGCGGTAAAATCTGCCAATCAACGCGGCGCCGCGCGTTTGGCGGCGGTGCAGGCTCTTTATCAGATGGATATCGGGGGCACTGATTTGGTTGCCGTTCTCGAACAATTTTCTGCACGCACCCGTGAGGGGGATTTAGATGGAGATACCTATCTGCCCGCTGATGTGGATTTCTTGGGTCAGATAATCAAAGGTGTTCTCAAGCACCAATTGACCCTTGATCCAATACTGCAAGAAAATTTGAGTGATGACTGGCCGCTTGCGCGCATCGATTCAACTTTGCGGGCGGTTTTACGCGCTGGCGCATTTGAATTGATCTATCGTCGTGATATTCCACCCAAAGTGGTGATAAGTGAATATGTAGACGTAGCCAACGCATTTTTTGATGGCGAAGTGCCCGGCATGGTCAATGCCGTACTAGACAAAATTGCGAATAACCTGCCCACTGAAAGCTGACTGTAATGCCAACTGATTTTCCCGTTTCCGCTCCACTTCCTCCTCTCCTTCCGGATCCCGACAAAAAGAAATCCATGCGCAATATTGTGCTTTTATCCTTTTCTCAGGCGCTCAACGGATCCTCACAGGGCATCGTCATGTCTGTGGGGGCGCTCGCCGGAGTGATATTGGCCCCGGATCCTGTTTTTGCCACATTGCCAACAACCGTAATGATTACAGGTCTGGCTCTGACTGCCATTCCCGCCACAATGATTATAGATCGCCTTGGGCCAAAGCACGGCTTTATGGTGGGCACTGCGTTGGCTTTCCTGGGTGGTTTGAGTGCCAGTTACGCCATGGCAATATCCAGTTTTGTTTATTTCTGTATCGCCCTGGCATTTGTGGGGGCAGGGGCCGCCTTTGCGCAGCAATATCGTTTTGCCGCCGCCGACAGTGTTGCTGATGAATTCAAGGCGCGAGCCATTTCTCTAGTGCTGCTGGGCGGTGTATTGGCCGGATGTTTGGGGCCACGCCTGTCTTTCATTGCAAAAGACTGGATTGGTGGTCAGGAATTTGCCGGCTCGTTCTTGATGATTGCAGTGCTGGCTGTTGCAGCTTTTGCTTTCCTCAGTTTCACCAGA
>JAJRRJ010000012.1 GCA_024279575.1 Alphaproteobacteria bacterium
AGATAAAGCGGCCAGTTAACCGGCTCGTGAAGAAATAGAGCGAGAATGGTAACCGCAAATAAACTCAGGGAAGTGAGTGTCAGGGTTTTTGACCAGAAATAATGGGTGGCGCCCATTGGGGTAATGGCAAGAGCTGTGCGAGTGCCCTCCGCTTTCTCAAGCATCATTAATGCGCCAAGAAAGAAAAATCCGACCACTATCGGATCTGTATAAATTATCAGGGCCGCGGCCCAGTCGGGCAGGTGCTGGCCCAGAAAAACCAGTGCCAGAACATAGAAGATAAGAACAAAGGTGTAGGCAATCAATATGCCGTTGCGCATTTGCAGGCGCAGGTCATTGAGTATAAGCATCTTCAGTGTCGAGGACATCAGGCATGCTCCGAAAAACCGGTGGCCTGAATAAACACATCATCCAGACTGGCTTCCAGAGTATGGATAGAGAGAATATCATTGTTGGCAAGTGTTTCAAGAAAGTCGTTATTGTTTCCAATGTCAGAAACGGGGAAATTGGCGGACTGGAACCCATTGGCATTCTTGTATTTTACCTGAATTTCACGTTTTCCATACTGTTGTTTGAGATCGTCTGGCTTGCCAATCACAGGTATTTTTCCGTTAGATAAAAACCCAACCCGATCACATATTTCATCGGCCTCTGCCATGTTATGGGTGGTGAGGAATATGGTTTTCCCCTCTTCCCTGAGGCGTAAAATCAGTTTGTGGGTGGTGCGTGCCCGGGCCGGGTCCTGCCCGGTGGTTGGCTCATCAAGAAACAAAAGTTCTGGATCATGGGCGAGCGCACGGCAAAGGTTAAGGCGCATTTTCATACCCTTTGAAAATGTCTCTACGCGCTGGTCTGCCGCCTCCTCCAGATCAACCAGTTGTAAAACCTTGATTGGATCACGCGCTTGTCCTTCATAGAGGGCGGCGAACATTTCAAGGTTTTCTCTTGCCGTGAGGCGCAGATAAAGGGCGGGCAATTCAAAACTCACCCCGATACGCTGATAAAAGGCGTTGGAAATTTTTTGAACGGGTTGTCCAAAAACTTCAGCGGTTCCGGAAAAACCGGGCAACAGTCCCATAAGAATTTTCTGGGTTGTGGACTTTCCTGATCCTGATGGTCCCAGCAGGCCGAATATTTCCCCTTTTGCAATATTAAAACTGAGGTGATTGAGCACCGGCGCCTTTTGTTGGGGGTAGGTGAATTGCAGGTTGTGGATATTTATCACGGCATGCACTTTCTAATTGAAGGCAACCGGGCACGAGTTTGAAAATTGTGAACCGGGTTGCAAAAATTTCATGCAATATTTTTCAGAAGATGGACAAAATCTAAAAAAGTCAACCGTCATAGGATGATTGGGCATTTGATGAGCCCGGAACCAAATTATTCAAAATCTCAGGAGAAATCCTTATCAAGTAAAAAACATTGACAATATGTTCGCGTTTTGTTCGAGTGCGGGTATTGGTGGAAAGGAACGCTATGGAGCCGTTTAAGAATTTTTTTAATGTAAAAGTTATCAGGGAAATGGCAGAGTATCTGGTTGTTTGGCACCCCCCATTTGATGTGGAAGGGTTTGTCAGTTTTTGCATTAAGGATATTGAAAAGCGGGAACTCAAGGAGCGTTCGCAGCGTATTGTTGGCGGGCTTGAGCTGTTTTTGCCTGAAGGTTTTTCTGAGGCAGCTGAAATTCTTCTGGCATCCCTTGATGGGGATGTAGAGGGGGAAATTGATTCCAGTCAAAAAACATCGAAGGTGGATGGCATTCGCGGGTGGCCGATTATGCCGATGGCGGATTATGTAGCTTTGCGGGGGCAGGGTGATGTTGAATTGGCGATGGAGGTATTGCGGCAACTGACCATGCGTTGGTCGTCGGAATTCGGGATCCGACCATTTTTGAAAAATCATCCCGTTATGGTGTTAGAAATTTTATCGGGCTGGGTGAATGATGAAAATGCACATGTGCGTCGGCTGGTGAGCGAGGGGACAAGGCCCTTACTACCCTGGGGAATGCGTTTGTATCAGTTTGTTGAGGATCCTGCGCCTGTGGTTGAATTGCTTGAACACCTCAAGAATGATGAAAGTGAGTATGTTCGGCGGTCGGTGGCCAATAACCTGAACGATATTTCTAAAAACCATCCGGATCTGGTCGTGCAGATTGCCAGGAGGTGGTTGAAGAATGGGTCTGATGCACGCGATCGACTTGTGCGCCACGGGTTGCGTACTCTGATAAAGAAAGGGCATGGGGGCGCGCTTAGCGTTCTTGGTTATGCGCCGGTTCGCGTTGACCTGTTTAATTTTAAGGTTGAAACGGCGCAGGTGATATTGGGAGAAGAGCTGGTATTTGAGCTTGAGTTTTCTTTGCCGGGCAAGGCCGAGCACCCGCTTATTCTGGATTTTATTGTTCATCACCGGTTGGCCAACGGCAAAACCAGTCCCAAAGTTTTCAAGTGGAAGGTTTTTACCCTTGGGGGCGGAAAAACAGCGCATCATAAAAAGCGACACCGGATCAAGCCCATTACCACGCGCCGATATTACGGGGGCATGCATCGGGTGGAAATTGTGCTCAATGGTGCCGTTATTTGCGGACAAGACTTTGAGCTGGTGGTCTGAGCAAGCACTTCAAATGGAAGCGGTATATTGCAAGGCGACGCTATAGTGGCCTTGCGTGTTGTTTGAAGATATCTTGAATGCCCTCCATTACTTCGTCTGACAGGATGAGGTCAGCGGCGCCGATATCGGTTTTAAGCTGGTTCAGGTTGGTGGCTCCAATAATGGTTGAAGTCATAAACGGGCGAGCAAGGCAAAAAGCGATGGCCATTTGAGAAACATCAAGATTGTGCTTTTTGGCCAGTTCAACATATTTTTTAACCGCTGGTTCTGTGCGTTCATTAGAGCGATAAAGACCTTTTTGAATTTCGCCACGGCTGCCTTTGGGGATGGCTCCGTTGAGGTATTTTCCGGTTAATACGCCGGCGGCAAGGGGGGAAAACGCCAACAGACCGACGTCCTCATGGTGGGCAACTTCAGCTAAATCCAGATCAAAATAGCGACGTAAAAAATTGTATTCGTTCTGGATTGAAACCATGCGTGGCAAATCATATTTTTTCGCCAGCTGCAAATACTGCATTGTGCCCCAGGCTGTTTCGTTTGAAAGCCCTATGTGGCGAATTTTGCCTTCATCCATCAGTTGTTTAAGCGTTTCAAGCACTTGCAAAAAATCTGTTGGAATTTCCTGAGTGTTTTGCACGGATGGGTCGTAGGTCCAGGAGTTTTCAAAGTGATAATTGCCCCGATTAGGCCAATGGAGCTGATAAAGATCAATGTAATCCGTTTGCAGGCGGCGCAAGCTGCCCTCCAGCGCAAGGCGAATGCTTGCCGGGGGGATTGGTGCGCCGTCACGAATCCATGATATGCCTGGCCCAACAACCTTTGAGGCCACAATCCAGTTATCTCTTTTACCTGTCTTCTTGAACCAGCTTCCTATTATTTCTTCGGTGGCGCCGCATGTTTCTTTTCTTGGTGGAACGGCATAAAGCTCGGCGGTGTCCATGAAATTCACGCCCATATCAAGGGCCATTTCAATCTGGGCGTGCCCCTGTTCCTCAGTGTTTTGTTGGCCCCAGGTCATGGTGCCAAGGCAAATCTTAGATACTTTGATGTCGGTGCGGCCAAGGGGATTGTATTTCATCTGAGGACTTTCAAACTGAAGGAAAAATGAAACACCACATTAGGCAGGGGACCAAGCGTTTGCAAGTGCTTAGAACAGATGAATTGCCACCAAATCACTTGAGTTGGAAAATCACTGATTTTTGCTCTTCACAACGGGCAAACTTGCGCCTATATAGGCGACGCGCTCTTTAACTCAGGCGCATACATTTTGGCGCGGGGTGGAGCAGCCCGGTAGCTCGTCAGGCTCATAACCTGAAGGTCGTAGGTTCAAATCCTACCCCCGCAACCAAATAAATCATTGAAATATGATGATAAAATGGATTGCCCTTTCAGGGCGATCTTCTACTTTGGTTCTCGTGTAACCATCGTGAACCGAATATCCAGCCAATTGTTGCCATAAACGGCCACTGCTTGCCGTCAGAGCAGTTGCAGATAGCGGTGGGGGCGATCCAAATTCTATAGTGCAGAGCATGATTTTTTAGGCACAAATAGACCCCTATGGCTAATAGAGGGGTGAATATACAGGCTTTTGTTTTCTTCTTCCCA
>JAJRRJ010000192.1 GCA_024279575.1 Alphaproteobacteria bacterium
AATAGGCCAGCGATAGGGAAATATGCGAGGCTTCCTCAATAACTATTACTGTGCGCGGCGCACCGTTCCCCAGCTTTGGCTCCACCAAAGCAATATTGTGCCGGACCGCCGATCCGTAATAATAACCCACGGCACAAAGACCCAACATGGCCGCCCATGCCCACACCCCCACCGTTTGCGACAAAATTGGTCCCGCCACCAGAAACCCGGAACCGATAATAGACGCTAGCGGCGTCACCGTTGCCCGCCAGTTCCGCCACTTGAGCATGCGCGGGTTCAGTAAAACCAAACCCCCCACAACAGAAAAGACAATCAGAACAAAATCGCCTGTCCCCATCAGGACAAAAGCATTTTATATTGGCGCACCGCTTCAGGAAATCCCATCAAAAGCGCATCCGAAGTAATAGCGTGACCGATGGAAACCTCCGCCACGTTTTTCACTGCCCCCAAAAACTCCGGCAGATTTTCAAGGTTCAGGTCATGCCCCGCATTAACCTCAAGGCCCGCAGCATGGGCCGCTTTTGCGGTCATGCTCAAGCGTTGCAAGTGATGGGCACCAACCGGATTACCAAAATCCGCCACAAAAGGCCCCGTATAAAGCTCCACCCGGTCGGCATCCACTTCCCATGCATCCGGGGGCACGCCTGGATCATCATCCACAAACAACGCCACCCTTAGATTTTTTGCTTTCATTCGTGCAATTGAGGTTTTGAGAAACTCCTGATGCGCATCAATATCCCACCCGTGATCAGAGGTCGATTGCTCTGGATCATCGGGCACAAACGTCACCTGATCAGGCATTACTTCTTCCACCAGCGATAAGAAAACCTCGTTGGGATAGCCCTCAATATTAAATTCAGCATCAGGGAAGTCAGCCCGCAACATCGGCGCCAGCGCTCTCACATCGCTTTTTCTGATGTGGCGCTCGTCGGGTCTTGGGTGCACAGTTATGCCGTTCGCCCCAGCCTCCAGCACCAGCCGGGCAATACCCGTCACGCTGGGCCAACCAATATCACGCCGATTGCGCAACATGGCAACTGCATTAAGATTTACCGAAAGAAGCGTCATATCTTTTACTCCTTTGAAATGAAGAAAAGCATTGGGTTACATTCCCTCTGGTCCGCGTGAAATTGCCACCAGACCGGTGCGCACAACTTCCACCAATCCCAGCGGCACCATAAGCGAAATAAACTGCTCAATTTTACTTGGCTTTCCTGTGATTTCAAAAACAAAACTTTCAGTAGATGCATCAACCACCTGCGCCCGAAATGCTTCGGCAAGCCTGAGAGTTTCCACCCGGTTTTCTCCGGCCCCCGCCACTTTAACCAGCGCCAATTCCCGCTCCAGCGCCTTACCTTCAGCTGTCAGGTCATGCACCTTATGCACAGGAATCAAACGTTCCAGCTGCAACTTGATCTGGCTCAGCACTTTGGGGCTTGCCACCGTCACAACGGTAATACGACTCAGCCCTTTTTCATGCTCGGTTTCTGAGACGGTTAAACTGTCAATATTAAATCCACGGGCAGAGAACAATCCAGCGATACGGGCCAGAATTCCAGGTTCATTATCAACCAGAACCGATAGGGTATGCCGCTCGATTTCACTGGTATCCTTGGTTAAAAAATACGCCGATCCACTTGCACGAAGATGAGGGTTCATAAGCTTTCTCCATAAAAATCCCTAAACAAGGGATTTTCCCTTCTCGTCAATTATGTTTCCAATGTCTGCCGTATCCGGCAAAATCATTTCATTATGTGCCTTGCCCGAAGGGATCATGGGCAGACAATTTTCCTGTTTGCTCACACGACAGTCAAACAATACCGGCCCGTCATAGTCCAGCATTTCTGCAATAGCCGCATCCAGTTTTTCAGGATCCTCAACCCGAATGCCCCTGCCTCCCATCGCCTCGGCAAGTTTAACAAAATCAGGAATACTTTGGGAATAGCTTTGCGAATAGCGGCTGCCATGCAAAAGTTCCTGCCACTGGCGCACCATCCCCATATATTCATTGTTCAAAATAAAAACCTTGATCGGCAATCTGAATTGCACCGCAGTTGAGAATTCCTGCATGGTCATTTGCACACTGGCTTCCCCCGCAATGTCAATTACCAGCGCATCACGATGCGCCACTTGCACGCCAACTGCAGCCGGCAGGCCATAGCCCATAGTGCCAAGCCCCCCCGAAGTCATAAAGCGATTGGGCTTCTCAAACGGAAAATACTGTGCCGCCCACATTTGATGCTGTCCAACTTCAGTGGTGATATAAACATCCCTGTCCTTAACCGCCTCCGCGAGCCGTTCAATGGCAAATTGAGGCTTGATCACATCCGTTGAGGGTTCATAGCGCAAACAATCCACCGACTTCCAATCTGCAATTTTGGTCAACCATGGCTTGATTTCATCCGTACGTGGTGCATTGGTTTTAGTTCGCCATATACGCACCATTTCCTCCAAAACATGTTCACAATCGCCAATGATCGGTAAATCACAAATGACATTTTTGTTGATCGAAGAGGGATCAATATCCACATGTACTTTTGTTGAATTGGGTGAAAACGCATCAATGCGCCCGGTGATCCGGTCATCAAATCGCGCGCCAATGTTAATCATCAGATCGCAATCATGCATTGCCAAATTCGCCTCGTAAGTGCCGTGCATACCCAGCATGCCAAGCCATTTCTCATCGGAAGCAGGAAATGCCCCAAGACCCATCAGGGTTGAAGTGACAGGAAAGCCCGTTAATTCCACCAATTCACGCAACAATTCAGAAGCTTTTGGCCCGGCATTTATAACCCCGCCCCCGGTATAAAAAACCGGGCGTTGAGCATTAAGCATCAATTCAACAGCTTCATTGATTGCCCCCAAATCTCCCTCGGTCTGTGGTCGATAACTTTGATGATCTGTTTGAGACGTGGGCTTGAAATAAGTACCCAGTGCAAACTGCACATCCTTGGGAATATCAATCACCACCGGGCCGGGTCGCCCAGATGCTGCTATGTAAAACGCCTCATGAATAGTTTGCGCCAGCTCATCAACCTGCTTCACCAGATAATTATGCTTCGTACAATTCCGGGTAATGCCAACAGTATCACATTCCTGAAAAGCATCGGAACCAATCAACGGTGTTGGCACCTGTCCGGTCAGACAAACCATAGGAATTGAATCAAGCAACGCATCGGTCAGCCCGGTTACTGCATTGGTAGCCCCTGGCCCCGACGTCACCAGCACCACACCCACTTTACCCGTTGAGCGCGCATAACCTTCAGCCATGTGCGTCGCGCCCTGTTCGTGGCGCACAAGTATGTGCTCCAGTTTGTCCTGCTGAAAAATAGCATCATATATGGGGAGGACCGCCCCCCCCGGATAACCAAAAATATGTTCAACACCCTGATCCTTCAGCGCTTGAATAACTATTTCCGCCCCAGTCATTTTCTCAGCCATATCTGCCTTCTCCTCAACCCAAAAATACTATTCATCAATCTCGAATTTTACTCAATAAAAAAGGCCCCTAAAGGAGCCTTTGGACGCGCATCACCGTTCGCGGGGGATTTTTAACCCGCGACGCCGATGCGCTCCATAACCACAATGAGATCAAATTGCATAATTTTTACACACATCTTTTTGCAAACATTGTGCGAATTGTTAAGCGGGATAATCCAAGTCGTCAAGAAAAAGATAAAATGTTTCTTCAGGCAGCATCCGTAGTTGGAAAGCCTTTGGGTGCAAAATCCTTGATTCCTGCACCCCAGGCGCAAAATGCCTGTTCGCTCACAAGTTTTTCAAAACCGGCAAAAGCTAATGGCTTGGATACAAGGAAGCCCTGTCCCTCATCAACATTGCATGCATCAAGTGCAGATAGTTGCGCCTCTGTTTCAACCCCTTCAGCAACGGTGCGCATATTAAGCTCGTGCGCCAGTCGAACCAGCATCTGTACGATTGTTGTTGCAGATGCATCCACACCCACCCGGTCAATAAAAATCTTGTCAATTTTTATTATATCAGCCCCCAATTGTTGCACATTGGAAAGACCATTATGACCAACCCCAGTATCATCAAGGGCAATTCTAAATCCCAAATTTCGCAATTTTTTAATTGTGGAAATGGCTTTTCCCTTATCGGGGAATTCCTGACGCTCAGTTATTTCCAACACAACCTGCCCCCGGGACACCCCCGCATCCTTAACAATTTTACAAACCTGACTTTCAAAACTCTCTGATACCAGATCAACTGGGACAATATTAAACGCAACCTTGAAGTTTTTGTCACTATTCAATCGCGGGGCAAGTTTTTCCAAAGCATCCACCATCACCATCCGTGTCATGGGAACAATCAAACCACTTTGCTCCGCCGTCGGAATAAAGCTGAACGGAGCAACAACCTCCCCATCGACCTTCACCCACCGCATAAGAACTTCACACCCGACAATTTTACCGCTGCTGATATCAAATATGGGTTGCATGAAAGGTACGAACTCACCATTGAGCAACGCACGACGCAATTGTTGGACAAAGGAAGCCGGACGACTAAGATAAACCAGTAATGCCCACCCAAAAATAAGTCCGAGCACCAGCGAAATTTCGTCCGCCAGATTTTTCACCTCAAAATTCCATGTATCTAAAACAGTCGCATCAACACTGAACGAAACCTCCAGTGGATATCTTTCAGAGTTTGCAACAAATTCGATTTGTTCGCCAGAAGTTGCAGTTGAAATTTTATCTGGAATCTGAGAAGCAACTTCAACACCCTCCCCCATAATCAAATCTGCACGCGCGCGCTGACGAACCTGTTCAGGAAATATTCCAAAAAGCAGGGAATCCAAGTTCAACACCGCAAGATATGTTGTATCTTTGCTAATATGGAGCGCCACACCAAAAATGCCGGAATTATTGCGGGTTATGTCATGAAAATAGATGTTTTCCTGAATTGCCGGGAAAGCAGCAGAAAAATCAAAGTTGGCCACCCCCAGTTCCGCGCTCAAAGCGTTGCCCGCACACATCAGCCCATGGTCAGCATCCAGCACCTGAATATCTTTAATCGACCCCCTGTAAAGAGAAATCTGCTGTATTCGTTTCAGCGCCGCATTATCACAACTGCTTAACCCGCTTGTTTCAAGATCGGCCAGCGTTTCCACCGCATAATCAACCAGAACCTCTGCCCGTTGCAGTGTACGCTGGTTCAGCTCTTCAAGTTGAGCAATATTATTATTGCGATGAATGGCTCCATAGGTCGCTCTCAACGCACTGGTAAATACCAATGCAACAAGTGCCCCTAATATCAATCGCACCCATAATGGCCGCAATCGTTCCCTGATCCCTGACATCTGATAAAGCCCTGTTTGGTAAGAGTTTGCGATAAACTTAACACCAAACCCTTGGGCGAAGATTAACTCACAAAGCAGGAAAATTAGCTCATGCAGCAGAACACCAGGTTCGCAGCTTCATGATAAACTCACACTGATGGCTTTTACCTCAGGATTCCTGCCATTCCCAATCACCCATTTGTTTTCTAAACCATGTTCTTTGTCGCTTGGCATATTGATGGGACGCAGTCGCCGCGTTTTCAATCGCTTCAGACTTTGTACTCTGCCCTGCCAACCAGTTTTCGATTTGACGCACCCCAATCGCTTTCATCGCCGGCAGGCTTTTATCGAGCTTTAGAGCAAGTAATTCTTTCACTTCCTCCACCGCTCCCTGGCTCATCATTTGAGAAAAACGCGCTGTAATTCTACTCCGCAAAACATCCCGGTCAGGCGATAGCACAATTTTTTCCAACTTGAAGTTCGCAAGTAAACCCGGTGGCGTTTCATCCTGCCAAACTGCCAGAGAACGCCCGGTTGCCTTCATCACACTCAACGCCCGCACAACCCGCTGAGTATCAGCTTCCCCAAGACGGGAGGCAGTTTCAGGGTCCTTCTCAACAAGTAATTTCTGGCGCTGATCTCGCCTAAGACCTAAAATTTCCTTTTCAATTGCAGCAACAATTGGAGCCGGAATTGGCGGCACAGAAGTGAATCCATTTATCAGCGCCTGGAAATAAAGCCCTGTTCCGCCTGCAAAAATTAACGTTTTTCCCTCTTGTTCAACCGCACCTATAATTTTTTCAACATCGCGCAGCCACTCACCAGTGGAATAGCGCCGCTCCGGTGAAACACATCCATACAATAAATGGGTTGCCTGATTAAGCTCTTCTGCCCGTGGACGTGCACTCAACACACTTAAAACAGAATAGACCTGCATCGAATCCGTATTAACAATCACCCCGCCAGTGCGCTGAGCCAGCTTAATGGCAAGTGCTGACTTGCCGCCTGCCGTTGGACCCGCTATCAGAATTGCATTTCTAACCATACTTATTCATCTTTGATTTATTGGAATAAAACCATGTCCGTTCTCTGCCTGATTGCACATCCAGATGCGCCTGTTTTAACTTCCCAGACTGTTCAGGCCATTCATCGCGAAATTGGCGGAGAAATCAACTGGCTGGCCCAATCAATCGCATGCGAAATCATTGCGCCAAAATCAACTGACGCTGTGAAATATGCACGTGAGGGAACCAATGAACTTCCCATCGACATCACTCTGGTCCCCAACAATAATCGTCGCA
This sequence comes from Alphaproteobacteria bacterium, assembly GCA_024279575.1. Classification (GTDB taxonomy): domain Bacteria; phylum Pseudomonadota; class Alphaproteobacteria; order Rhizobiales; family Devosiaceae; genus DROE01. Next base: position 6,601 of record JAJRRJ010000192.1, read on the forward strand.
AAAAATTATTGCTCGCTGATATGGACTCCACAATGATCGAACAGGAATGCATTGACGAGTTGGCCGATGCGCTCGATATAAAGTTGGAAATTTCTGCAATTACAGAACGGGCCATGCGTGGAGAGCTTGATTTTTCAGAGGCGTTAAAAACCCGGGTTGCGTTACTCAAGGGCCTTGATCTGGAGAGAATCAAACAGGTGCGCCGCGAAGCCATAACACTTTCCCCCGGTGGGCGGGTCCTGGTAAAAACCATGCGTGAATACGGCGCATTTACCTCCTTGGTTTCAGGTGGTTTTACACTGTTTGCCGACTATTACGCAAAACGCATCGGGTTTAATGAAGCAATCGCCAACACCCTGGAACTGGATGAAAATGACACACTAACCGGCCTCGTTTCCAATCCCATCGTTGACAGTTCCACAAAAGTTGACCACCTGCATGCCCTGAGCACAAAGATGAAACTTACACCCGCCGATGCCATTGCAGTTGGAGATGGCGCCAACGACCTTCCCATGTTGCAGGCCGCAGGCATGGGAGTGGCACTCCACGCCAAACCCGCAGTAGCGGCTGCCGCCCCCTTTTGCATTGAGCATGGGGATCTAACCGCACTGCTTTACCTTCAGGGCTATAATGAGGAGGAGTTTGTTCGCTAGGACTGTTTTTAGAACAGGTTATTCCGGCTCGCCAAGTAAAAACATTAGCTTGGTCCATATGTTTTTATTCGAGTAAAATCTACGCTCTGGCAGTTAAAAACCTATTGAATCGGCAGGGCAACAAACCGCCCAATACCGCTGGAATCCCTCAATTTTAACATCAGCGTATCCTGTTGATTTTCTTGCGCTTCCTGAAGGAGCCGCTCAAATTCCTGAACAGTTTCAACCTCAATTTCACCCACGTGGGACAAAACCAAACCCGAGCGCATGCCCATATCAAAAGCTGTTGACCTTGCTGTAACCGAATCTACAAGCAAACCTTTTGCCCTGGAGCCTCTTCCTATGTCCCGCCGAACTGATGCGGTAAGAGGCATAATAGAAAAGCCCAGCATTTGCTGCACATCCTCAGGCAGTCGATAACCATCGTCCACCATATTAATCCCGATGTTCTCATTTTGCTCGCTCTGCTGCGTTGCTGCAACGAGTTTTTCAACGGTTTCCAGCTGCCCCAGTTTAATTGTCACTTCCACCATTTTCCGATTGCGGATAACTTGAACCAAAGAAGAAGTGCCAACCGGCGTCTGCGCCACAATGCGTGGCAAATCCCGCGTTTCAATGATTGGATTGCCGTCAAACAATACGATCACATCACCAGGTTCTAAAATCCCCTGAGAAGGCCCACCACGCGTTACCTCTACAACCAGCGCACCAATGGGCGCGCTTTGCCCAAGGGAAGCAGCAATGTCTTCAGTAACAGGCTGAATACCAACCCCGAGCCAGCCGCGCCGCGTTTCACCAAATTCTGTCAGCTGATCGATAATTGGCACCGCCAGATTTACCGGCACCGCAAACCCAATTCCACGCGAACTGCCACCACGCGCAACAATCGCTGTAACAATACCAATAACGTTACCATCCATATCAAACAGTGGCCCGCCCGAATTACCCAGATTTATTGCTGCATCAGTCTGAATAAAGTCATCGTACGGCCCGGAATTAATATCGCGGTTGCGTGCGGAAACAATGCCAAGCGACACCGACCCGCCAAGTCCAAACGGATTGCCAATGGCCAAAACCCAGTCACCCACTTCAGCGCTGTCACTGTTACCAAAATTCACAAATGGCAATGGTTCATCAGCAGAAATCTTCAAAACTGCCAGATCGGTTTTTTCATCAGCCCCAACAAGCTCCGCGACATATCTAATCCCCTGATCCATATAGATCAGAATTTCGTCAGCCCCCGCAATCACATGATTGTTGGTAACAATCAGACCCTGCTCACTGATAACAAATCCCGAACCAAGACTACGCGCCTCGCGCATGGCCTCCTCTCCCTGCCCCGAGTTTGGATTAAGTTCATCAAACAAATCGCGCAACGGAGAACCCGGCGGCAAGCTTGGGAATGGCTCCCCATGCCCACCTTGAACCTGCCTTGAAGTCCCCACGTTTACAACAGCACCGGAAAGTCGCGCGGCCAATTCTGAAACAGAAGCAGGACCTTGGGCAAAACTTACGGGCACCATGAAAACACTTGCAGCAACCCAAACGATGCCAACCCAAAAATAGTGAGTAAGTCTGTGTTTTGGAAGTTTCATTGCGCGCCCTCACCCCGTTTACGGGAAAACCAAATATTCTTACCGATCAACTTCGCAGTAAAAAAAGCACAATAAGCCCCAATGCGGCGAAAGTCAGTGCAACAACACGAAGTTTTGAATTTGGCGTTTCAAGCAGAGAGACCAGCGCCCGCTTCATTTGTTCTGGAAAAGCTGCATAAAGCAACCCTTCCAGAACAACAGCTAAAGCGAGCGCTGAAAATAGGTCATTCACCGACCAGTTGTGCTAGGCGTACTTACAGACACTTCGTTTCCAAGGCCCGTACCGAAATATTTGAAGTAATCAGAATCCGGCGACAAAATCAGAGACGTATCTGTTCCACCAATGGACTTCCGATAGGACTCTAACGAGCGATGGAATTCAAAGAATTCAATATCCCGATTATAAGCGTCAGCGAAAACACGGTTACGTTCCGCATCCCCTTCACCGCGTTTAATTTCAGAATCCTTGTTCGCAGTTGCGAGGATTTCAATAGCCTGACGATCCGCAATAGCGGTAAGCGCCTGGGCAAGCTCCTGACCGCGAGCACGCGCAAGTGCGGCTTGTGCCAGACGTTCCGCCTTCATTCGGTCAAACGTTTGCGAAGAAACCTGAGATGTCAAATCCGTACGCAAAACGCGCACATCAACAATATCAATTCCAAGCTCTGCCATATCTTCACGCAGGATATTGCGCGTTTCAAGCATCATTTCCGTGCGCGCAGCACTCAATGCCGCATTAAAATCCCGTTTGCCGTAAACTTGGCGCAAGGCCGCATCAAAACGTGTGGAAATACGCCGC
>JAJRRJ010000193.1 GCA_024279575.1 Alphaproteobacteria bacterium
CAAAACGTCTTTGACGCGCTCAATGCTGAACGGGAAAAAGGAACTTGTTTCCGGGGGCTCTGCTCCTAAAATTCGGCCCGCGCGGCTGTGGCCCGCACTGGCATTGATGCTGGGGGCGGGTGTTGGAATTGTCGGGGGGGGATCTTTGGCCAGCGCGATTCAGCCATCTGGAATGATTGAATTGCCGGTAATGGAAAAATTTGTATCCGAATGCGGAGATTGTCATGAAGTCTATCACCCTTCGCTTCTGCCACGTTCTTCATGGGAAATACTGATGGATGAACTGGATGATCATTTTGGTGAAGATGCCAGCCTTGGGGCTGAAACAACGGCGCAGATAACGGAGCATTTGAAAACCTATGCTGCCGAGGCATGGGACACTGAGGCGGCAAATCTTTTGCGGGCGGTTGATCCACAAAAGCCTACTCAAATCACCGCCTCACCGTTCTGGAAACAAAACCATCAGGGGATTGCAGAGGTGGTTTTTGAAACCAAGCCGGTTAACGGCGAAGCAAATTGCCAAGCCTGCCACAAGGATGCCCTTGGCGGTCGGTTTGATGATCAACAAATTGAAATAGCTCACAACCAAACACTAAACTAAAAGGAAGAATAAAAATGATTAAGCCAATTATGGTGATGGGTCTTGTTACTGTGCTCAGCATGGGGGCAGCTCATGCCGGACCACGCGAAACAATATTGGAGGCACTTGCCGCTCAGGCCAGTGCCGATAGTGCTGATTTTACCGAGTTTACGGCAGAGCGCGGTGAACAATTGTTTCAGGCAAATATTGGTACGGGGAAACCCGAAACGCCAAGTTGCACCTCCTGTCATTCCAATTCCGCTACCAATGCCGGGGAAACCCGCGCAGGAAAACTGATTGAGCCAATGGCTGTTTCAGTTTCCCCCTCTCGCTACATGGACCCTGAGAAGGTTGAAAAGTGGTTTCGCAGAAACTGTAATTCTGTGATCGGGCGTGAGTGTACTGCGCTTGAAAAAGGCGACTTTCTAACATTTATGATAAACCAGTAGAATTTTGGAGAAGATCAAATGAAAAAGAAATTACTATATGTTGTTGGCGCCGTTGTGGCCGTTGTGTTTATACCTTTGATAGCGCTGGCGGGGGATGATAATGTTCCCCCGATTACCAATGCCCTGGTTCAGGAAGAATGCAGTGCCTGCCATTTTGCCTTTCAGCCAGCATTTTTGCCAGCATTGTCGTGGCAGGTTATGATGCAAAATCTTGATGATCATTTTGGGGAAGATGCAAGTCTTGCACCGGGTCCATTGGCTGAAATTGAAGCCTATCTGGTGGAAAACTCCAAACGGCGTGGTCTGGTTGATGTGGATAATCCACCACAGCGGATTACCGAACTGCGTTGGTTCACCCAGGAACATAACGAGCGCGAAGTTCGCCAGATGCGCGAGCGCAATAATGTAAAGTCACTTCTGAATTGTGTTGCGTGCCATCGGGGAGCTGATCGGGGCATTTATGACGACGATTGATCTATGTAAAAATCAGTTATGAAATTGAAACACCGGTGCAGGATATGTGCCGGTGTTTTGCCATTTGCATTTTTGGCGAGACGTCAGGGCAGGCGTTTCAGGCGTTCATTGAGCATGGTGTAATAGCGATCATCGTCGATGTGGCGCATGAAAGTAGCGTTGGGTTTTCTTTGGGTTACTCCCCAGAAATCGGCAACTGTCATGCCGCGTGTCAATTCGCTGGCAACTTCAATTTCCACATTTATCAGGCGACCGGTAAACATATCCGGTTCCAGCACATAGGCGATAACACACGGGTCATGGAGCGGCGCACCGCGCCATTGGTATTTTTCAAGGTCAAATCGTTCGGCAAAGGTCAGCATCTGATGGATGGCGGTGCCGGTGTTGTTACCCATTTTGGCAAAACTGTTCACGCGATCTTTGGTTGCCAGCGCCCCATGGGTGACGTCCAGGGGGATGATGGTAATCGGCGCGCCGCATTGCAGGACGATATCAGCGGCCTCAGGGTCCACATAAATATTAAATTCTGCTGTGGGGGTAATATTGCCCCCTTCAAAATACCCGCCCCCCATTAAGACAATTTCTTTTATTCTGGGGGCAATTTCTGGTGCGCGAACCAGAGCCATGGCAATATTGGTCAAGGGCCCCAATGCGCAAAGGGTAATCTGTTTTTCTGGTGTGTTTTGCAATGTGCGGATAATAAAGTCGACGCCGTGTATGTCTTGCAGGGTGATTTTGGGGTCAGGAAGGTCTGGCCCATCCAGTCCTGTCTGGCCATGCACATGTTCTGCTGTAACTGGTGTTCGCCGCATGGGACGATCACAGCCAGCGTAGATTTTTGTATCGGGGCGACCGGACAGCTCAATAATTTTTAAGGCGTTGATGGAATTTTGTGCCAATCCCACATTGCCGGCAACCGTAACAACTCCAAGCACGTCAAGTTCGTCAGGGGAGGCCAGGGCTAATAGAAGCGCTACCGCATCATCCTGACCCGGGTCCGTATCGATTATGATTTTTTGTGGTGTGGTTTTTTGCGACGTAGTTTTTTGCATGGTAATTCGCTTTAGATTTAGAGGGGTGTTGGTTGGTCCATTTGAACAAAATCTTTTAGAGCATAGCTGAG
>JAJRRJ010000194.1 GCA_024279575.1 Alphaproteobacteria bacterium
GGGAAAGTAGGCGAAGCGCCAATTCGTCCGGCTGTGAAAAAAACACATTTTGCTCGATATCAAGCACGCCAAATTGATCAGCATTCACATGGGAGACAAACAATTTGTCACAAATTTGTTCAAGCGCATGATCCGCCCGCGCCATGCGTTTGGAAAATTTTGACAGCCTGGAAGAATTAAGGCCAAGCTCGTTTAGTCTCAAAAGAGCCTTGCGCCAACGCACCCGCTCATATTTTTCATCAGAATTACTGGGGGCTTGAACACCTTTCAAACCAACACTGGATAAAACATTGCTCAGCTCATGTGGCCTGACATCAAGCAGGGGGCGAAAAATTTCAACCCCTTCCATATTTGAAAATGCATCCATTCCCCTAACCCCGTGCAACCCGCTGCCGCTGGAAATGCGCATCAGAACAGTTTCCGCCTGATCCTCAATATGATGCCCGCTCAGCACAACACCCACATTGTCCTGGCGCATTGCCTTTGCGATTAAACGATATCGTGCGGCGCGCGCGGCTGCCTGAAAGCCCGATGTTGGCTTTTTGCCTCTCCATAACAGATCGCGAAATGTAAAACCTAAATCCCTTGCAACCTCGCCAACCATTTGACATTCCGCAGCAGCTTCTGCACGCAATCCGTGATTCAGCGAATAAACATATACATCTGGCGAGGGGGCTTGCCCCCGTACCCAATGGCTGACCAGCACCATCAACCCAAGGGAATCTGAACCGCCTGAGACAGCCAATGCAATTTTTTGCCTGCCAACAATCGGAGAAAACAATTTACGCAACCGCTCTGACGAAAACCCGGGCAGTGCAGGCTTTAACATTGCGCGCGCGCCATTTCCGCAGCAACACGCAATTCAAATGCGCCATCCATATCGGAATAGCGCCGCAACACCTCTCCAAATGTCCGACAGGCAGTATCATGTTCCCCGGCGCCATTAAGAGCAATTCCCAGTTTTAACAACAAATCAGGACCACGGGTTGTATCTTGATATTCTTCAAATCCATCAAGCAGAACCCTTGCAGCCTCATCAAACTGGCTTTGTCGCAGAAGCGCTTCCCCGAACCAGTTGGTGGCTTCGGGCGCCAGATCATGATCGGGGAAGAGTTCGACAAATTGACGAAACTGAGATTCAGCAAACTGATAGTCCCCTTGCAAAATAGCATCCAGCCCTGCCCTGTATTGCGCCTCAGCATCGCCATCACTGACAATGTCACCGGGCAAAAACTCAAGATCCAGAGGGGTGCCCTCACCCAGAAGTGTTGGCGGCAATTCAAAACTAGCCCGATCACCCCCATTAAATATCATCGGAACCGGTGCTTCCTGTAAATCAACTCCCAGATATTCATCCGTTTCAGATTGAAACCCCTGATCTGTTGTTTCAAGAATTGCAGTTCCCGGTGCAGGATGTTCCAGAGCAACTGGCTCCAAAACTGTTTGTGCTTGTTGATTCTGATTTTCATCCAAATTTTCATCCAAATTTTCATTCTGCGGTAACTCCCCGACAGGCCTATCGCCGCCGGATTGAGTTACCGCATCAGTTTTTCCCGCGCCACCGCCTTCCAGCTTAGCAAAACGAAACTCATTATCTTCCTGCATACGCTCAATCAGAGTCTGCATCTGCGCCATTTGAAATTGCAGACCTTCAACCTGACCGTTCAAAACACGCATCTGCTCCTCCACCTGAGAAAGGCGCAGGTTCATGGCAGCCGTGCTACGGTTTTGCGCTACCAGCACATTGGTTTGAGAGCCAGTATTTGGTTGAATAGTGAGCGCAGGCAACCCAAAATCAGAATTCAGGGCATTTAGTGAATCACTTAAATTCTGAGTCTGGAATTCCAAAACATTAATTCGGGAAGCAACATCATTGCCACTCCCCGCACTTACGAAGGCCGGGGCGAGCACCCCTGCCATCAAAACAACCGAAAAGAGCGAAGCCCGCCCCGGTCCTGATCTAAATAAGGTCAAAATATCATTCCCTTTTTCAATATTCATCGGGTTATTTTTGCTTTTGCAAGCACAACACTCTTAAACAAAAAATTTGACAAAAAAAAGCGCCGGGGATTGATACGCAATCCCCAGCGCCTATCGCCTCCAGAATCTGGCGAATTTGAATATGTAATTTACACTTAGTTCAAGACCGTAACAGAACGGCGATTTTGTGACCAACAAGAAATATCATTGCAAATTGCCACAGGCCGTTCTTTTCCGAACGATTTTGATGAAATTCGGTTGGCGCTAACCCCCCGGCTGACCAGGAAATTTACCGCAGCGGCCGCACGACGGGCACCAAGAGCGATATTGTACTCACGCGTGCCACGCTCATCCGCATGACCTTCAATCACAATTTTATACTGAGAATATCGGTTAAGCCAGGTGGCCTGCGCTCCAAGGGTGGTTTGCCCGGCATTGGTGAGAACTGACGAATCAGTTTCAAAAAACACCCGATCACCAACAGTAACCAGAAATTCCTGCTGACTTCCCGGCGTTGCTTCGCCCTGGTCACCCGGTGTGCGTGCACAAGCTGCAACTGTCACCAAAAGGGTCACCATCAAAATGGTGCGTAGATATGAAAAAATTGGTGCGATGCCCCGCATGCCGTAAACTCCTAATAAGAAACTGGTTTCGCTGATGTAAAGCCTTTTACCTTAAAGCGCCGTTTCTAAGCAACGTTAATTAGTGCTTAATCAGGCTAAATTGCGACAAGGCAAAAAATTTTACAGATTTTTCTGAACTTTTGTACTTTTGTTGTTGATAACCTCAAGAAAGCAAAGGGGACCATGCCGGATCAGAGGCAAAAGTTTCCGTAAGAATCTGACGTTGATTGCGTCCCCAGATATCAACTGAATACAATCTAGGCCCACCATTTGCGCCCGGATCAGAAAAATACATGATCACCCGCCCGTTAGGTGCCCATGTTGGCCCCTCCATGTGGAAGCTGGAAGCCAGAATGCGCTCACCGGATCCATCGGGCTTCATTGTGCCAATATGGAATTGTCCGCCCTGCCGGCGAGTAAAAGCGATCAGATCACCCTTAGGGGACCAAACGGGAGTTGAATAAGCGCCATCTCCATAGGAAATTCGCTGCGCGCCTCCACCCCCCGCACCCATCAAATAAATCTGTTGCTGCCCGCCCCGATCACTTTCAAAGGCAATGCGCGACCCGTCAGGGGAATATGAGGGGGAAGTATCAATAGCGGAAGAATTGGTCAGTTGACGCGGATTTCTCCCCCCGATCGGCAGGGAATAAAGGTTGGTTGTCCCCCCTGATTCGATCGAAAACGCCAAGGTTTGACCATCAGGAGAAAAACGCGGTGAAAACGTCATTTGGCCAAAACTGCCCAAACGCTGCTGGTTCCCTGTCGCCATATCCAGAAGGTAAACCTGAGGGTTTCCATCATCATAATTCATATAAGCAAGCAATGTACCATTTGAAGAATATCGCGGAGTAAGCGCCAGAGAGCGCCCGGTCGTCAAATACTGATTGTTAGCGCCATCCTGATCCATAATGGCAAGACGTTTGACCCTGTTTGCCTTGGGCCCGCTTTCTGCCACATAAACCACACGGGTATCAAAATACCCCCCCTCTCCGGTTAATGAGGAATAAACCGCATCCGAAACGATATGGGCAATACGCCGCCAGCTTGTAGAATCAGTTGAAAGGGACTGGCCCACGATCTGCTGAGTTGCACGGGTATCCCATACGCGAACGGAAGATTGAATTTGTGCACCGCGTTCAACCTGGCCCATAACCAGCGCATCGACATTTGTTGCTGTCCATTGCGCAAAATCCGGTGTTGCACTCACATCGCCCACAACACTGGGCATGGCCGTTACGGGCAAGGGCGCAAAAAGCCCTGAACTTCGCAGGTTTTCCCGTACAATATCCGCTACCTGCCGACCAAATTCTGGATCAGAAGATGCAAAATCCGGAATAGCAATCGGCAATGGTGTAAATTCGGCCCCCGAAACAACAATGCGCACCAGAGCCGATGCAGGTGAAGCAAAAGCCATACCGGCAATGCCTCCGAGGACGGATTTGAGCACGGCGCGGCGGGTTGGTAAAATTATCATTTGTCGTCAATGCCCCTCATGGCTGAATTATTTCGCATTTGGACCGGATTTGATATGATAGGTCAATGCCATGGCAACAAAGTGACATAACGCATCTTCATCGATCATTGAATTTTGTTCAAACATCAAACCACGGTTTTTGTTGTAGGTGAATATTTTAGGGTAAATCTCTCTGCATTGCGCAATCAACGTGGTGGAACAGGGCACATACAACCCATAAGTTCCCGTTTCCCCATTACCCTCAAGCCGAATTGTCGTGCCGCTTTTGGGCGCCGTGGTCAAATAGGCCGGAACATTCCACTTCAGGGTTTCAACAATTTTTCCTACACCATCCGTTTTTTCCGCCACATCAAATATCATTCCCCGCAAACCCAAAATGCGCGCACGCAAGTCTTTAGGCCAACTGGCAAAGTGTACTGCAACATCCTCAGTTTGAAATAGCTCCATGTTTTTTCCTAAGACAGGTCGCTGGGCCGGAATGTCACATCGACCTGACGCCAGTTAGCGTATTTTTCCGGTGCCAGGCGATAAGGACCGCAACCAAGTACCGCCCGCTGCGCAGCCCGCGCAATCGAGCCCTGAATGGGCGAAGTAATATTTGTCATTACCCTTGGCGTACCATTAACAGAA
>JAJRRJ010000195.1 GCA_024279575.1 Alphaproteobacteria bacterium
GGTCAGATTTTGCAACAGGTACCCGAACACACCAAGGCCCTGTGCGGTGTTGCAAAGGCGTTTATTCACGCCAATGCCCTGGAGCAGGCCAAACAGGCCCTTACTCTGGTGCCCACTGCCGACCAGCAATCCGCAGAATATCTGGCTGCAAAGAAGGCGTTGGATCTCCTTGTTGAGGCTGACGACCTGGACGGCGTTGAGGAGATTTTAGCAAATATTGAAGCCAGGCCCGATGATATGCAGGTCCGAATGGATTTGGCGATCCATTATAATGCCCAAGGGAAATTTGAAGAAGCGGCCAACGCGCTCATTGAGATTATCAAGCGTGACCGTGAATGGAATGAGGATGGTGGACGGGCCAAGCTCCTGGAGCTTTTTGAATCCTGGGGTCCCACTGCACCTGCTACCATTTCTGGGCGCAAATTGTTGTCCCGCACTTTATTTTCATGAACATTCGTCCAAATTCTATCGCAGAAATTGAAAATACAGTTCCTTTATTGCCCCTTTCAGGCGCCCTCCTGTTGCCCCATACGCAACGGCCATTGCTGATTTTTGAACCGCGATATGTTGCTTTAATCAACGATATTTTGACAAAAAATCGCATTCTTGGCTTAATTCAGCCTGAAAGCAACGCGGAAGAATCTCCCAAAAACCAGGAAACACCACTTAGAAAAATTGGATCGCTCGGTTATTTGCGCGCCTTTGAGGAACAAACCAACGGCAAGTATGTGGTGGTTCTGGATGGTCTCTCACGCTTTGAGATACTTGAAGAATTACAAACAAAGCATCCCTATCGGGTGGCAAAAATCAACATGGCACCATACGCGGATGATTTTGATCCTCAAACGGGTATAGAACATGTCGATCGTGAAGAATTTCTTGCCCTTATGCGCACCTATTCCAACTTCGCAAATTTCGAGTTTGATTGGGACGGCATAAAGGATATCGATACAACGCAACTGGTAAACATGTGTTGTGTCATGTCCCCCTATGGGGCCATTGAAAAGCAGGCTTTGCTTGAGGCAACATCAATAAACCAGCGGGCGCAAACCCTGATTGCCCTTGCAGAAATGGAAATGGCCAAGGCTGGCGCAAATGGCCCTGCCTCAGGAATTCAATGAGTACCCGATTTATAGAATCTGAACGTTATCAGCTCGACCCGTTGGCGCTGGAAATGCTGGTCTGTCCATGGACAAAAACTCAATTGACCTTGAACGAAAAAAAGACTGAACTCATTTCGGCCGCTGCCCGGATTGCCTTTCCCATAACAAAAGGCGTTCCTCTTTTATGTGTCGATGAGGCACGCAACCTGAGTGAAGAAGAAATTCAAAGACTAAAATAAAAATCAGGGCGCAAAAGACAATGTCCTGATTTACTCAAAAACTAAACCAATAAAATTTAATACGTTAGATGTCCTGCCCTTGAAGCAATTTTGGACCGCCTCCGCCCCCCCCTGCCGCATGGCGTATAAGTGCCTTTTTGACTAGTGGCATACGATCCACTACCCCAAGCCCCAAATCGCGGATCGCTCTGATTGCCGCCACATCATTGGAAAACAGTCGATTGAGACTGTCGGTCGCCATCGCCATCAACGCCACATCCAACCGCCGCCATCTCTCATAACGCTGCAAAACATTGAGCGAACCAATATCTTCCCCCTGCCGCACCGCTTCAATTATAACTTCGCTTAACGCCGCCACATCTTTTAACCCCAGGTTGAGGCCCTGCCCGGTAATAGGGTGAACCGCATGGGCTGCATCCCCCATCAGCGCCAACCGTTGAACAACAAATTTACGCGCAATACACAAACGCAAAGGAAACACCTGAATGGGTTCCTCCAATGTGACTTTGCCCAAACAATAACCCATCGATTCTTCAATATGAGCGGCTTGTTCCTGCGCCGGTAAATCTTTCAAGCGTTGCGCATCAATAGAATTTTCCGTCCAGACAAGGGACGAACGATTACCCGGCAAAGGCAGGGACGCAAAAGGGCCGGCAGGTCTGAAGTGTTCAAACGCAGTTTGCTTGTGGGGTTTTTCATGCCCAATGGTAGTGACCAATCCCGATTGGCGATAATCTGAAACAATGGTTTTGATTTCTGCCATATCCCGCAGGGCAGAACGTGACCCATCAGCAGCCACAACCAGTTCAGCTTCAATTCTATTTCCTCCGGAAAGTTCAAGAACCGACCTTGCCCCCGTTCTATCCATTTTCAAGACGCTGGCTCGCGCCAAAAGCGTTACACCATCCTTGGTTTTTTTAAGCAAACCTTGCATGATCTGGCGAAAAGGAACCATGTGGGCAAAAGGCTGCCCCGGACTAACCTCCCCCTCAAATGACAAAAACAATGGGCGCGATCTGTCCCCTGTGCCCGAATCTGTCACTTCCATACGTGCAATCGGACAGGCCCGCTCTTTCATCTCCTCCCAAATTCCAAGCGCTTCATATATTCGGGTCACTCCAGCCGCCAACGCCAAAGAACGCGCGTCATCAGGAACTTCAAAATTTCCGCGGTCGCAAATCACAACTTTAAGTTCGGGCATGAAATGTACAAGAGTTGCCCCAAGGGTCAGTCCAGCCGGACCACCGCCAACAATTGCAATGTCAAATTTTTTATCCGCCGGTATTTTTCTTGCTGAATTTACCATTATTTCCTCATCCAGGACCACAACGTCACCCGTGATTCACATATCACATATTCTTCAAAACGATGCAAAATCCTTGAGATGGCGCAAGTGTCTAATTATTAAGCAGCTATGTATTAGTCGCGTAATTATTAAGCAGATTTGTTTTCTCTATAGCCATCATCCGCGGCATATCAAAGGTTTAAGTGCATGATTTCAAAGTGTTAGGGGGCGCACCTCCAAACTGGCACATCTCTTGAATCTAAAAAGGTCAATACCCGATGAAAACACCGTTCAGGAGCAATCATGAAACTAATTATCGCAATCATAAAACCATCAAAAATCGAGGATGTCCGACTGGCCCTCAACGATCTGGACGTACATGGCATGACCGTGTCCGAAGTAAAGGGCTATGGACGACAAAGGGTCATTCTGAAATTTATCGCGGCGCGGAATATGCCGTACATTTTGTTCCCAAACTCAAAATTGAAATTGCCGTTGACGCAACTCAGGCCTCCGCTGTCAGCGAGGCGGTTAGAACTGCCGCAAATACCGATCGAATTGGTGATGGCAAGATTTTTGTTCTCGACCTTGAAGCCGTCACCCGCATCAGAACCGGGGAAACCGGCACCGCTGCCCTCTAAATTACAACAAACTGCTTTTGGAGCACTTTTTACCATGACCAAACTTCAATCCATATTGACTTTTATTTCGGTGGCGTTACTCGCAATTTTTATTGCAGCTACACCAAGTCTGGCTCAAACAACCAACATCAATGATGCAATTACCTCAAC
>JAJRRJ010000196.1 GCA_024279575.1 Alphaproteobacteria bacterium
AGCCGGCAATTACTTTTATAAGCGTGCTTTTTCCAGCACCATTTTCCCCCATCAGGGCGTGTACTTCTCCGGCGTTTATCCTCAGACAAACATCACAGAGCGCTTTATTATTGCCATAGGATTTGCTGAGATTGCTTAGACTGAAAAATACCATGGTTCCCGTTAGCCTGCGTCAGGTTTTAGAACGAAAAACCTCAGTCTTTTTTGTTATTGTGCGTATCATTTCTTTATAACCGGTATTCAATTAATCGCTAAAGTGTTTCAAAAGGCGGGCAAAATTGCCCGCCTAAAGAGTGTTTGCCTGGAACATTATTCCGTGTTGGCGTTAACAGCCGTTACCAACATGGTGGGGACATAAATTACCGGTTCTTTGATGGTTTGTCCGTTTAGAAGTCTAGAAACTGCTTCGGCGGCAGTGGAACCAATTCCTACAAAATCCTGCGCCATGGAGGCTTCAAAATTTCCGCCAGCAGCTATGGCATCGCGCGCCTGGGGATTGGCGTCAATGCCAACGATGACAATGCCCTCGCCAGAACGGCCAGCATCTTCAATGGCCTGCAACGCCCCAAGGGCTGGTTGGTCCCAGGCGGCCCAGACCGCAGAAATGGAGCCGGGTTCAGGATTGGCTGCCAATAATGCTTCCATTTTAGCGCGGGAATCTGCGATGCCCCCATCCGAGACATCAGGGGTAATGCGATCAATCACTTCAATATCGGGGAAATTGCCAAAAATGGCATCCGCAATCACGCCACGAATTTGTACGGGGGGAAATGCATCAAACACAAACATGACCACGCGCCCTTCACCGCCAATTCTGTCCGTTACATAGGATGAGGTCTGGGCGGCCATGGCGTAACCATTACTGGTGACGTTGGTGGCCAGCAGTTTATCCATGCCCGAATCCATGCCTACAACAGGAATACCAGCAGCTTTTGCAGCTTCCAGGCCAACGGCCACCTGGGCGGGATCAACATTGATCACAATTGCATCGACATTCTGGGTTACTGCGTCTTCAATACGTGAAATCACTGCAGCAACATCGCCAGCCGTGTCCACTATATTAACCTCCCAGCCATACCCGGCGGCGGCATTTTCAAACCCCTCCACATAAAACTGGGTGCCTGGTTGCGCCAGATAAGGCGTGATGACGCTGATTTTGCTTTGTGCAAAGGCTGAGTGACCGGCTGTGACTGCAAATAGTGTAGTCGCCAAAATTATACCGGCATTTTTAAGTGAATTGTTCATGGATGCCCTCCCTCAGGCTGGATTTGTTGTTGTTTACATCGGGTTATTACAAGCCTGTTTACCTATACTAATGCCAAAATTGCTGCGGGTACAACACCAGCTCGTTTTAGGGACAAAATTTTAGTGTTTGAGCAGGGCGTGGTTTATGGGGCGATTGGCATAATAGGCTTGTTTGAACAGCTCAAATTTGTCTGTGTATCTGGCGTGGGCGTTAGTGTCTGGCATGTAGGTTTTGTTAAAACTGATAATATTGGCGGTGGCTTCTTCAAGGCTTTGGAAATGACCGCTTGCTATTGAGGCCAGTGCTACGGCACCCAGGGTTCCGGGATTAGCGGTGCTGGTGGTTTTAAGTTTAATGCCGAATATGTCGGCTCTGATCTGGTTCAAAACTTCAGAACCAAACCCCCCACCGCCGCAATTTATGATTTTTGGGGTAGTATCTGCGGATTGAAAAAGGGTTTGTGCCAGCCAGAGGGCGGAAAAAGAGATGCCTTCAAATACCGCGCGGGCGATGTGGGCCTGTTTTGTTTGTGAATTCATGCCCAAAAGTGTGCCACGGGTGTTCGGGTCCCAAAGTGGTGCGCGCTCCCCGGCCAGATGGGGCAAAAACAATGGAACGGGTTGTTCGGGGTCGAGGGTTTCTACCATTTGAGCCATTTTTTGTGGGGTGGTATCAAACAGATTACAGAACCATTGGATTGAAGCGCCGCCGGATTGGGTGGGGGCGGCATGTACGCGTATGTTTTGAGTTTGTGGGAAAACCAATATTCCGGCGGTGGGGACTGTTTTTTGGGAAATGATACCCAGTATTTCGCTGGTGCCACTCAGGTAATAGGCTTGCGTATCTTTTTGCGTGCCTACTCCAAACATGCCTGCCCATGCGTCCATAGTGCATACGGCTACAGGTTTGCCGGCCAGAGGGTGTCCGGATTTTATGATTCCGGCAATTTTGTTCATTTGTTTTAAGGGGGGCAGACGGGAGGCGGCATCGGGAACCAGATCAAGCAGGGCAGGGATATAGCAATTGTCTTGATCCACCAGTCCGATATTTGATGTGGGGTCGGAGACGAGTTGCCCGGTCAGTTTCAAAATACAATAATCTTTGGGTAACAGGACATACCTGGTTTTATGCCAGATCTGTGGCCGGTGTTGTTGCATCCAGCGCATGCGGGCCAGACAATGGCTGGTGTCAAGGGGCATTGGTGCGCCCCACCAGGCCATTTTTTGTGCTTCAGTAATTTGATCGTCAAGAAATTCTGCTTCCGGGGCGCATCGGGTATCCTGCCAGAGAATTGCCGGTGTAAGGGGGGTATGGTTGGCATCAACAAATATATGGGTATTGACTTGCGAGGTGATGCCGATGGCTTTGATGGCTTCAAGCGAGCTGGTTTTGTCAAAGGTGAAAATGGCCTGATTAATCAGGTCAACCCAGTTTTCAGGATCCTGCTCCACATAGCCTGCACCCTTATGGTGTGTGGGATAGGGTGCGCTCCAGGAACTGATTTCAACACCGGATTTGTTAAACAATCCGGCCTTTACCGTGGTGGTCCCCACATCGATTCCAAGGAATAATTCTTTATCCATGCCTGTTTCTCCCATTCACCGGCTTATTGAGCCTTGATGCTTTGGATTGCGCAAGGGTGTTTGCTTTCTTTGTCAGCAAAGGCAAAAAACTATATCCCAGCCGGGACTTTCACCAAATATGCACGAAATACCAGATATTGCGGGCATTGCACGGGCTAAGCTCCAAGGACGACGTTGCTCAGGTTTCCGTTTAGTTTTACTGCCTGATAAGTGGCACGCAGGACTTCAAACCGGGATGTAATTTGTTCGCTTTTAGCAGCAAACAGTTCTTTTTGTGCATCGAGTAGTTCAAATATTGTTCGTGTTCCGGCTTCAAACTGTTGCTGGTATAAGGCAACCACGGCTTCGCTGGCCCGGATACGTTCGGCAATGGAGGCGCGCTTTTCATTTGCTGTGCGCATAATGCGCGCGGAATCTTCAATATCCTGTTCTAACTGATCCAGAGCCTGGCGGTAGCGGTATTTAACTTCCTGAATACGGCTGATGAGTTCATTGTTTTTTGCGGCCCGTTCGCCCCCATCGTAAAGCTGCCCTGAAATTGAAATCATGAGGCGCCCGCTGGCATTTAAGGGATTTTCACCGGCAACATTTTGCTGCAGGCGGGCGCTGGCATTTAAAGAAATTTCAGGGAGGTGGTCGCGCTCAAGAGATAATTGCTGGGCTTCCAAACTTACGATGTCCCACTCAAAGGATAACATTTTCGGATTTTTGGCCGCATATCCTTCAATATCGCTCACAGCAAGCCGTGCGGCCTGGGGGCTGATATTTCCAGGAACCTGTAGTGCATCGGGTTCCAGGCCGGTCAGCCGTTTGAAATTGCTGGCGGCATTCTGCCGTTCTGATCTGAGATTGATAGAAAGTGTTCTTGCGCCTTCAAGACCAATAACTATGCGCTCAACATCAGCGTCCGAGGCATTTCCTGCATCAGCATTGAGCTTGATAATGCGATACATTTCTTCATGAGCCCGCTCATTGACGATAGAATTATTAATCTGCAATGACAATTCAAGCACGTTGAGATAGGATTCAATCATCTCAAGCAATATGGCATCGGTTTGTGCTTGTTGTCGCCAAACGGTTGATACGTGGACTGCGGTCGCCCAGTCAATATCCGCTTCTGTTTTTCCAAAATCAAATAATAGCTGGGAGGCGTTTATGGAGCCTTCAGCGCGTTGTTGATCGGTTTCTACTTCGCTTTCAAAATTGTAGGTTCTTTCAGGGCCAGTGGCAGCGGAAAATCTTAAAGTGGGTGCATAGGCAACGTTCACCACATCAATGCCTGCCTGAGCTGTATCAGCCTGGGCGCGAATTATCCCGATTGTCGGATTGTTTCTGATCGTATGGGCAGCCACCTGAGCCAGGTTCATTGTAAGGCCCCTGGAAGAGAAAGCGGGGGCGGACAAAGATTCAATCGAATTTTCGCTGACTTCCGATTGATTTGAGCTTTCGTCCGTAAAGGGAAGCGCAATATCGAGTGCAGTCTGCGCGTTTGTATCACCTCTGCAGGCGATTGATTGAGAATCTATACAGGGGCGAACCACCTGGTTTGACGCGCATCCGCTGATCACCAAAAGGGCTATAAAACCAAACACCGCGCGCAACGCTCTTTCTTGATGCTTGCGGAGCATAGACGTCATTATTCAAAAACTCTTTTTACAATTACAGTTAACCTATACTTGCGGTTTGTGGTTAAGATTGACTTAAGCTCAATCCTAACCGGGCTGTTGTTCTGAAAAATACCCAATGCAAGTTCTGAATTCTGCAAAATCAGATTCAATTGTGATTTTGGTAACCTTTATCAAACAAAAATAATACGGATCAAAAGCCTAAGTCAGGTGGATGGTACTGATAATTTTTGAGATGAACCTGAAGGCGTGCGTTCTTTTGGGGTGGAGCTGATTGCTCATTTGTCTGACTTAGAGTGACTTGATAAGGGGCTATCTGGATTATGGTTAAAGACCTGGAAAATGCGGAAGAAACGGATAGTGCGTTAGCGAGTTCACAAGAAACCAGTTCAAACAGTGATGATGCGCAAGATCCAAAAAGTGCTGGTGAGGGTAACAAAATCCCGGAAACCGGAATTGTTGAAATGGTTGATGCTGCATCAAATAGCGGCAACATTATTCGTAAGCCCGATGCGGGAGAAACAGATTTTGTTTATGCTGAAAATGCTGAATTGCTCAAGTTTGCCTTTGATCTGGAAGGGGTTGAAGTAAACCTGAGTGATGTGGATCTGATTATTTCATTTCCCGATGGTGCCCGCATTGTGCTGGTCGAATTTGGCATGCTGATTGCTGCTGACCTTGCCCCCGAGTTCAATTTTGATGGAAGTCTGGTCAGTGGTCAGGATTTGCTGAGCTCGGTTGGCCAATTTGATACGACAAATGTTGAACGCAAAGCTTTTACCTCGATGGAGAAGACCGCAGATGTAAAATCTGACGAAGAAACTGAGGAAGAGGCGCAATCTGAAAGTAGTGCAGCAGCACCTGAACCACAACAGGCCCCGCCTCAGGAGCCAAAAATCGACAATAAAAAAGGAGATTCCTTCAATGAGTTTGAGCAAACTAATGTCAGCGATAAAGTGGGAGTTGATGTAAAGGGGAAATTTATGGAGGAGGCGACATCTTCATCGTCTTCATCAGGAATAAGCAATATTCTTCCCGATTCAGAAATAACCTTGCGCGTATTGGGTCTTACCCAGCAGTCATATTCAACAATGGAAGATGGAAAAACGTTGATTGTGGGAGCAACATCTGCCCCACCCTCCGATACGGATCCAGGATATAGTATTCAATCGGCCAAGGAGATTATAACAGGTACCTCAAATTCAGATGTTATTTATGCTGACAGTCAGGATTATGCTCCCAGTGGTACCAGTTCGCGGTTATTGGAAATCACTCTGGAATTACCATTTGAAAGCTGGACACCGACCAGTCTGATTGTAACTAATTTACCGCCTGGAATGAGCATTTTGGATGCGGAAGAAACCCCCAAAGGGTTCAAAATAGATTTGAGCGAAAATTCTGCATTTCTGCATAGTTTAGTGTTGAATTATACTATGCCGGTGGATGGTGCGGCCCTGGATGAAAATGGGTTTTTTGATATCGATTCTATTTTGATAGAATATACTTTGGTTGATCCGCGTGGAGCGCTTGGTTATTCTCAGGCCAGTGCGCCAATCGGGTTGCGAATGGTATTTGAGGATGGGGATCTATATTTTGAGGATCTCGCCACTGGAAATGTAGTTACTGCAATTGATGCATCGCCGCCGGGTAATATAATCAGTGCGGGCAATGGTGATGATTTTATATATGCAGGCGCCGGTGCAGACCAGATTGATGGCGGAGCCGGAAGCGATTGGGTGTCCTATTTTGTTTCCAATGCAGCTGTGGATGTGGATCTTGGCTCTGATACGTATTCCGGCGGCTATGCTGATGGTGATGATCTCAATAATGTAGAAAATCTTGAAGGATCAAGGTTTGACGATACTTTAAGGGGTAATGGGGGGGATAATATTCTTGCCGGCTTGCGTGGCGCTGATGTGCTTGATGGCGGCGGGGGAACAGACACTGTGTCTTATGAAAAATCAGAAGAGGCAGTTCAGGTCAGCCTGGCGGCAGGAACCGGCAGTGGCGGGGATGCGCAGGGTGATCAGCTTTCAAACATTGAAAATCTGATCGGCAGCGATTTTGATGATGTCCTTTCCGGAGATGCCAACGATAACCGGATTGATGGCGGAGCTGGTAATGACATTATTTCAGGGGGAGCCGGTGCTGATGAATTGCTTGGTGGCACCGGGGACGATCAATTGGATTTTTCCACATCTCTGGCCGCTGTGAGTATAAACCTTGACACTCAAACCGGGTCGGGGGGCGATGCGCAAGGGGACAGTTTTTCAGGTTTTGAAGGTGTTATTGGCTCAGATTTTGATGACACGCTTACTGGTGATGCCGGCGTCAATATTCTTGAGGGCCGGGGTGGGGATGATACGATTTCGGGGGGCGCCGGGGCAGATATATTGCTGGGCGGCGGCGGTGCGGATTTGCTTGTTGGGGGTACTGGTGGCGATACTATTGATGGGGGAGCAGGTCTTGATACCGTTTCATATATTGCTTCAACCGCTGGTGTTAATGTCAACCTGTCTTCCGGGGTTGGTACAGGGGGTGATGCGCAAGGGGATACGCTGGCAAATGTTGAAAATATTTCCGGGTCTTCCCTGGCCGACAATCTGATCGGCAATGGTGGTGCCAATGTACTATTTGGCGATGGCGGTAACGATACTCTAAGGGGCGGTGCCGGTGCTGATAGCCTTGATGGGGGAGCGGGGTCTGATACGGCGAGCTATCTGGATTCCAATGTTGGGGTAAATGTCAATCTTGCTTCTGGAACCGGCACGGGAGGCGATGCGCAAGGGGATACTTATACATCCATTGAAAATCTTGAAGGCAGTGGACAAAATGATGTTTTGCGCGGTGACGGTTCTGGCAATATTCTTAGCGGAGCCGGGGGTAACGATATTCTCTCCGGGGCCGGGGGAGCCGATGTTCTACAAGGTGGGCTAGGATCTGACACTGCGGACTATTCAAGTTCAGCAGGAGCTGTTGATGTTGATCTGTTGACAAATACCGGGAGTGGAAATGACGCTGACGGGGACTCCTATTTTTCGATTGAAAATCTGACAGGTTCGGCTTTTGATGATCAGCTTACTGGAGATGGGGGCGGCAATCGACTTGAAGGTGGTGCCGGCAACGATATTCTAGTGGGTAATGCTGGAGCCGACCAACTGGTCGGTGGGGCTGGCGTGGATACCGCAAGCTATTCCACAGCTGCTGCCGGTGTAAGTGTAAATCTGGGGATAGGGACAGGTACAACCGGGGATGCGACAGGAGATAGCTTTTCCAGCATTGAAAATATAATTGGATCGGGCAGTGCTGACATACTCGTTGGGGATGCCGCCGCCAACATTATTGATGGGGGTGCCGGAGCAGATATCTTAAGGGGACAAAGCGGAGATGACACGCTGTTGGGTGGCGATGGCAATGATACGCTTGAGGGGGGTGCCGGAGCGGATACTATTGATGGGGGCGCCGGCATTGATGCCGTGGATTATTCCAGTTCCGGGGCTGCGGTAAATGTCGATTTGTTTACGTCAATTGCAACAGGTGGTGATGCTGACGGTGACACATTTGTTGGCGTTGAAAATGTTATTGGTACAGCACTTTCCGATCAGATCTACGGGGATGGAGCGGATAATGACCTGGCTGGTGGTGGTGGAAATGACTTTTTGCAGGGACGCGGGGGTGCTGACCATCTGGATGGTGGTACCGGTGTTGATACTGCTGACTATTCCTTGTCGGGCAGCGCGGTGCAGGTAAACCTTGATACAGGTATTGCTACGGGCGGCGATGCGGATGGAGATAGTTTCACCTCTGTTGAAAATATTACCGGTTCAGGTCAAGACGACATTATTGTTGGGAATGCATCAGCGAACCGTCTTGAAGGGGGAGCTGGAAATGACGCCCTTGATGGGGGAGCTAATAATGATGTTTTGCTGGGCGAAGATGGTGATGATGTTTTGCAAGGGGGTGCAGGCGCTGATAATCTGGATGGTGGCGCAGGCACCAACACAGCAAGTTACAGTAGTTCCGCAGATTCTATAAGTGTTGACCTGTCCACTGGTCTTGGCAGTGCGGGTGATGCGGCTGGTGATGTTCTTTCCAATATTCAAAATATTATCGGCTCTGTTGCCGATGACACTATTATTGGCGATGGAAATGGTAACCGGCTTGAAGGGGGTGGAGGGGCCGATCAAATTTTTGGGGGAGCGGGAGCGGACAATCTCCTGGGCAATGCCGGCGCGGATATTTTAGAAGGGGGGGCGGGTGCCGATGATATGCTGGGGGGCTCTGGTTCTGATACTTTGAGTTATTCAGGTTCCAGTGCTGCTGTCTCAATTAATCTGGCGACAAACAGTGCGTCGGGTGGCGATGCAACGGGAGATACATATTCTTCAATTGAAAATGTAACCGGTTCTCAATTTGACGATATTCTTATCGGGGACGCTGGTGCAAACCGCCTTTCGGGTGGACAAGGTGATGATATTCTGATTGGCGGTGCGGATGCCGACGTGTTGGAGGGGGGCGCGGGTATTGATGTTGTGGATTATTCTGCATCAGCTCAAAGTGTAAATGTCAATTTGGGGTCCGGTGCCGCCTCGGGCGGTGATGCTCAGGGTGATAATCTGATAGGCATAGAAAACCTTATCGGGTCTGCCGGCGATGATGTTTTAACCGGAAACGCACTGACAAATACATTGTCTGGTGGTGATGGAAATGACAGCCTAAGCGGCGGAGCCGGCGACGATGTGTTGTTGGGCGGACTTAACAATGACATTCTGACGGGCGGCGGCGGCGCAGATAATCTGGATGGTGGCACTGGTCTGGATACAGCTGATTATACAACTTCAGCGGCGGCGGTTTTTATTAATCTTGATACAAATATTTATTCGGGCGGCGATGCTGCCGGGGACGTATTGACCTCCATAGAAAACATTACTGGTTCTGCATTTAATGACACCCTTGTGGGGGATGGCGCTCAAAATATCATTGATGGTGGTGCGGGGTCAGATGTTCTGATTGGTGGTTTGGGTGATGATACCATTTCAGGTGGCTTTGGTGCAGATACGTTGATTGGGGGGGGGGGCGAAGATATTCTTGATGGGGACGGGGGCATCGATCTGGTGGATTATTCTTCCTCCTCTGCCGCGGTTACCGTAAGTCTTGCTGCTGGCATTGGTTTTGGTGGAGATGCTCAGGGCGATACGATTATTCAAGTTGAAAATCTAACGGGCTCTGCTTTTGATGATACCTTGATCGGGGATAGTTTGCTCAATACCTTAATTGGTGGTGCAGGTGCTGACAGTCTTGAGGGTGGTGCGGGTGCTGATGATCTGATTGGTGGTGCCGGGATAGATATTGCGTCCTATGCGGGTTCTTTGAACGGGGTGAATGTTAATCTTACGACGGGTCTTG
>JAJRRJ010000197.1 GCA_024279575.1 Alphaproteobacteria bacterium
CCGGATGCCGCTCACATCCATTTCAGAGGCGGGGGAAACAATTAAGTTTATGGCGCCGCAAAATGACTGGCGGCAGCTCTTTGTTCTGGTCGTTCTGGCCTATCCTCTTTCCGCTCTCTGGTTCAAACGTTCCCATGATATCAACCGATCAGGAATTCTTGTAACTATCTTCCTGATGGTGGCTGCACTGTCCTATATTGTGGATATGTCAGGGCTTGGGTATATGGCCCCCCAAGTTGGTATGATGCAAATGGTGGAACGCACATGGCTTTCTACCCTTATTCAGGTTGCATATGGTATTTTTGCTGTGTATTTGCTGGTGACACTTGGGTTTTTTGCTGGCACAAAGGGCAGTAACCTTTATGGAAGCGACCCCCAGGGCGAATAGAAAGAACAGCCTATATGACAGTTGACAGCGATGCCGAAACCCCGGCCATCAAATTGCTTTGCGACCTTATCCGTTGCCCCTCCGTCACGCCAGTTGAGGCTGGCGTCCTGGACAGGGTTGAAGCCTTTTTAACCCAATGCGGGTTTACCTGCACCCGTGTAGTATTTGATGGGGACGGCTCCTATGCCGTTGACAATCTGTTTGCCACCGTGGGCACCAGGGGACGCCATATTCTGTTTGGCGGGCATACCGATGTTGTGCCAGAAGGCAATCGCGAACACTGGACCCACGGACCGTTTTCCGCTGAAATATTGGATGGCACTATCTGGGGACGCGGTGCTGTAGATATGAAAAGCGGAGTGGCAGCATTTTGCGCCGCAGCTGCGCACCATATTCAAAGTAACCCGGAACAGGATGGCATTATCTCGCTGGCTATCACCAATGATGAGGAAGCAGATTCCATCAACGGCACCAAAAAACTGATGGAATGGGCAAAAGAACAGGGCCATCGTTTTGACTTTGCCATTGTGGGCGAGCCCAGTTCTGCCCACATTCTTGGGGACAATATCAAAATCGGGCGACGCGGCACGATATCTGGAATTGTTCATGTGAAAGGCAAACAGGGCCACTCTGCCTATCCCTACAGGGCGAAAAATCCGGTGCCGGTTCTGGCGCGTCTGGCCACAATTTTAAGCGAAACCAAACTTGATGATGGCAGCAAGCATTTTGAAGCTTCAAACCTTGAAGTGACCTCAATTGATGTTGAAAACAAAGCCACTAACGTGATACCCGCAGAGGGACGATTGAATTTCAATATCCGGTTCAACGATCATTGGGACGGAGACAAAATTCGAAACTGGATTGAGCAACGACTTGTAGAAGTCACCACGGAGGGGGTAGAGGTAAGCTGGCGCCAGATTGCAGCGGTCGCTCAGTGTTTTATTTCTCCGGTGAGTAAAGATATTAATATTGTTCGCAATGCCGTTGAAAAAATTTCCGGGCAAAACCCCGAACTTGCTACTTTCGGGGGCACCTCAGATGCACGTTTTATTGCCAACTACTGTCCGGTTGTTGAATGCGGGCTGGTGGGAAAAACCATGCACGAGGTCGATGAACGGGTAGAAATTGAACAGGTCAACAAACTCACCCGAATTTATTTTGAAACACTGAAAAACTTTTTTTGAGCCTCAGATTGAAACAAAACTTATGAACACATTATTTTTCCATGAATTGAAAGACGCCGGACGGGGTATTATTGCGGTGTTAAAGGGCGAAAAAGACGCGAGTATCTATTTCGACCTGAGCTTGCGCGGTTTCGTGGGCAGTATGGTGGTGTTTTTAGTGGCAGCAACCTTTAATGCTTACCTGCCCGGCATAATGGAAGAAACCGGTCAGGCATCAGCACAGGACCGTCCGTCTCCAACGGCATCTATGGCAATTTTACTGGTGGCAGTTATTTTTACTTTCCAGACCGCTTTTGGGGCAATGGCACTTAAGCAATTCAATAAATTTGACGGGCTTATTCCTTATCTTGTGGTGAGCAACTGGGCGACATTCTTCTTCACTGCCGTCTTTGCCATCCTCAAATTGCTCAACCTGAGCGCCTTACCGCTTTTGCTGATTATGGCAATCGTGCTGATTTTGTCTGAAATCAATATTTTGCGACTGATCATAGGGCTGAAACCCGTTCAGATCGCCATGTTCATCATCGCCCAGTTTGTGGGGGCGCTGACGGGTCTGATGTTGCTGACCGGGGTTTTTCCCGATGTGGTTTTGGTCTGAATTCACGCAAGGTCGATACGCGCGGGGTTCTAGAGGGGCTAATAGTCAACCTGCGTCAAATACAATCCGCACGCAGGGGCCATTGAGCCGCACCAGGATCGGTTTTTGGCTTCAAGGGCATTTTTCAAATCAGCGGCCTGCCATTTTCCATCGCCCACCATTCGCAGGGAACCGGCAAACGAGCGCACCTGATGATGTAAAAAACTGCGGGCATTGAGATTGATGAATACAATGTCGCCCTTTCGTATCACCTCTATCCGGTCCAGCGTGCGCACGGGGGACTTTGCCTGACATTCTGCGGCACGAAAGGTGGTAAAATCATGGTTCCCCACCAGACATTGCGCCGCCTCGTGCATGGCAATTTCATCAAGGGGAGCAGGCACATGCCAAAGGCGATCAACATCTAAAGTGGGGCGGGCGCGCCGGTTGAGAATTTTATAGGTGTAGTATCGGGCAGAGGCGGAAAAACGCGCCTCAAACTCCTCACTCACCTCTTTTGCATCCACCACAATAATTGGTTCAGGCTTCAAATGGAAATTGAGCGCTTCGCCAACACGAAACGCATCCCACTGCCGATCCAGGTCAAAATGCACCACCTGCCCCAACGCATGAACGCCCGCATCAGTTCTCCCGGCGGCCTGTGTATCCACCCTTTGCCCTGAAAAACCCTCAATGGCATTTTCCAGATGGGTTTGAACGCTAGGTAAATCAGGCTGGCGCTGCCAACCGTGATAATTCGTTCCATCATATTCAAGGGTCAGGCAATCTCTGGGCATAATCAGGGGCTTTCCAATTGCTGCCCGGTCATGTCCCCGGCTCCGCGCGCAAAGTCCGATACACTCATGGGTGCTTTGCCGGCACGTTGAACTTCAATAATTTTAATGGCATTTTTCCCGCAGGCGACAACCAGATCCTGTGACAAAATCTGCCCTGCTGTGCCCGATCCTTTTGCCAATTGCGCGCGTAATATTTTGACCCGAACCTGGTTACCTTTGATGGGAAAATTACACCAGGCACCGGGAAAGGGGGAAAGCCCGTGAATGAGGGGGAGTAACTGAGAGGCGGGAAGGGTCCAGTTTATCGCAGCTTCTGATTTTTCAATTTTTTTGGCATAGGTAACGCCCTCTTCACTCTGAGGGGTAAACCTCAAATTTCCCTGCTCAAGGGTTGATAGCGTTTTCCCCATCATCACTGCACCCAAATGCATCATTTTATCGTGCAGATCACCCGAAGTCATATCCGGGGTGATGGCAATGGGGGTCGAAGCGCAAACAGCACCGGTATCCAACCCGGTTTCCATGGCCATGACCTGAATAGCGGTTTGGGTGTCCCCGGCCATAATAGCGCGCTGAATGGGAGCAGCACCGCGCCAGCGTGGCAAAGCGGACCCGTGCAGATTCAAACAACCATATTTTGGCGCATCAAGCACGAGTTTGGGCAATAAAAGCCCATAGGCAACCACAATCGCCAAATCGGCATTGTGATCAGCAAATCGAACCTGCTCATGCTCAGATTTCAGGCTTTCAGGAAAAAAAACCGGGACATCAGCGCTCAGCGCGGCTAAATGCACGGGGCTTTTTCTATCCTGTTTTCCCCTTCCCGCCGGGCGCGGGGGCTGGGTGTAACAGGCAACAATTTCATGACCGTCAGACAACAGTTGCTCAAAAGTGGGGATGCCAAATTCAGGGGTTCCCATGAATATTATGCGCATTTTTCTGCTCGCTTGTTCAAGCGCAATTTACAAAAATCATTGCGCTGCATGTTTGGCAGCTTTTTTGAACTTTTTTGTAACCCGTTCGCGCTTGAGGCGGGAAAGATAGTCAATAAACAACTTACCATCCAGATGATCCACTTCGTGCTGTACGCAGGTGGAGAGCAGTCCTTCAATATCTCGTGTTACCGTGTTTCCCTCCAGATCAGTGTAGCGCACTGTGCATGATTTTGGGCGTTCCACATCCTCATAATATTCAGGAATGGACAGACATCCCTCCTCATAGATCGACAACTCGTCTGAAAATTTAATTATTTTCGGGTTGATCATAGCGATGGGTTCAGGATCAGGATCGGGCAGCGTGTCCTCTTGTTCCCCTTCGCCGTCAAAATCCTGACCGCCACTTTCTTCATCACCTTCTTCATCTTTTGCCCGCATGGCACAATCCACAACAATCACCCGCTCCATTACTCCGATCTGGGGAGCTGCAAGGCCAATGCCGGGGGCATCATACATAGTGTCAAACATATCCTTAACCAGGGTTTTGATCCGTTGGTCAATTTTGCTTACCGGTTTTGTTTGTTGCCGAAGGCGCGGGTCCGGAATTACCAGTATTTCTCGTAAAGGCATCTGAGTTGTAATCCTGTGGTCAATTTATAAACTGTGATATGGGGATTTTGGCAGGTTTGGTCAACACTCAATTACAGTTTGTGACGAGTTTGTATTTGCATCAAAACTTACGCGAATCGGATAGTTTACCGGTTATGGATACAATCATCTTAACTCTGGGCGCCTATGATGTGAGCGCGGGATGGGCTATTGCGCTTGCAATTGGGGCCGTTTTTTTTGCTTTTATTGCACTGCTGATTGTGTTGCTTGGCAATAATCGAGCGCAAATTGAAGCGGCATCTGAGCTGTAAAAGGCCCGGCTTGCTCCCCAAATTGAGGAAAAAAATCAACTAATTGACAAGCAGGAAAAAGAACTGGCCCATATGCGCCAGTTCCATACTTCCTTAGAAGCACAAAATACGGGCTTAAAAGTTCGACTTCAAGAACAGGCCAAGCAAAATGCCTATGTGCAGGAACAGATGCAGGGACAATTCAAGCTGCTGGCCGAAGATGTTTTAACCTCGCAAAGCGAAAAGTTCTCCAAGCAAAACCGTGAGCAGGTGGACAATCTGCTCAAACCCCTGCGGGAAAAAATAGGCGAATTTCAAAAGCAGAGCCATGAGGGAGCAGCGCAACTGGCCGAACAAATGAAAACGCTCACCCGGGACAGTTTACGCATGAGTGAGGAAGCAACGAACCTTACGCGCGCACTGAAGGGCAGCTCGCAGGTGCAGGGGGCGTGGGGGGAAATGATCCTCTCCAATATCCTTGAAAAGTCCGGTCTGGTCGAGGGCGAACAATTTCTTACCCAGCAGTCCCATCAGGGTGAAGGGGGTACACGGGTACGCACCGATGTGGAAGTCATGTTCCCCAATGGGGACAAAATGGTGATTGATTCAAAGGTTTCTCTGGTCGCCTTTGAAGCCTATTGCAATTGCGATGATGAGGAAGCGCGCATCAGCCATCTGCGTGAGCATATTGTGTCGATCAAGGGACATATAAAAACTCTTGGGGAAAAGGATTATCAGGTTCATTCGCGCAGCGGATTTGATTTTGTGATGATGTTTATACCTATCGAAGCGGCATTTTCAGCCGCATTTGAGGCCGATAGTTCGCTGATAGACTTTGCCATGGCAAAAAATGTTTATATCACCACACCCACCACTTTGATGGTGGCGTTGCGCACCGTGCGCAATGTGTGGGACATTGAAACCCGCAACAAAAACGCTGAGATTATTGCTGAACGCGCCGGGCATTTATATGACAAGGTTTCGGGATTTCTTACCAGTATGGACAAGTTGGACAAAAATCTTGCGGGGGCGCAAAAAAGTTTTGACGAAGCCAAAAGTCAACTCACCTCAGGACGCGGCAGCGTGGTGCGCCAAGTGGAGTTGCTACAAAAACTGGGTGCAAAAACCAACAAACCCATCCCCCCCTCATGGAAGGAAGAGGGGGATGTTATTGCTCCGCCCCCCCAAAGCAACGACACCGAAGAATTTGTCCCTGAATTTTTAATGTCGCCGGAAGAAAAACCGACAAAATAGTTAAATTTTGGTCCGCGCCTTTAATGCCTGACTGAGCGTGCCCTCATCCAGATAATCCAATTCACCACCTACTGGCACCCCATGGGCCAGCCGGGTAATCTTTATATCCATTGCCGCAAGGCGATCTGTAATGAAATGGGCGGTGGTCTGCCCCTCAACCGTGGCGTTAACCGCCAGCACGACTTCAGCAAACTCATGCGCACGCGCGATCAGCGTGTCTATCGCCAAATCCTCAGGGCCAATGCCATCGAGCGGAGACAATACACCCCCCAATACATGATAACGCACCGGCCCTACAGAGGCACGTTCCATGGCCCACAGGTCCGACACATCCTCAACGACAAGTAACATTAAGTTTTGCGACCGGCGCGGATCTACGCAGATATTGCACGGGGAAACCGTATCCACATTGCCACAAATTTCGCACTCTACCACCGCCTCCAATGCCCGCTGGATAGCCTGGGAAAGGGGGAGCATCAAACTGTCTTTACGCTTGATGAGATGAAGCACCGCACGGCGGGCCGAGCGCGGGCCAAGTCCGGGCAACCGCGCCAGAAGCTGGATGAGCTGTTCGATTTCGCTGCCGCCGGTGTGCATCATTTGTACAAAAACCCCTGCCGTTAGAACGGCAATTTCATACCCGGCGGAATAGGCAGACCGGCGGTCAATTCTTTCATTTTTTCCTGCTTGGCAGTTTCGGCCTTAGCCAGTGCATCGGCATGGGCGGCAATTATCAAATCCTCAAGGATTTCACCCTCTTCGGGCTGGAGCAAACTACGGTCAATTTTCAGCCCCTTTAGTTCCCCTTTTCCAGAAAGAGAAACATAAACCATGCCGCCCCCGGAGGAGCCTTCAACCACAGTGTTTTCAATCTCGATTTGCATTTCTTCCATTTTGGCCTGCATTTCCTGCATTTTGCCCATCATGCCCATTATGTCTTTCATTGATCATCTTCCTGTTGTTCATTTTTGTTTATGGTATTAAGCGGTGTCACTTTTTCCAGTTTGGCACCGGGAAATATCTCCAAAATTGCCTGAACCAATGGCTCATTTCGGGCAGCTGAGAAAAGTGCAGCTACTTTTGCTTCTTTGTTTTCACGCAATGTGGGAACCTGGGCTTGTAAACCCTCAGTATCAGGGCTTGAAACACTGATTAGCCAATTCTTTCCCGTCCAGGCTTTAAGACGCGCTGAAAGGGTTGAAACAATTGCACGATCGGCCTTGTCTGTCAGGGCTATTTCGATTTTTCCCGGCTCAAAACTTAGCGGGCGAATATCTGATTCAAGGGCAAGCTTTACCAGCATGTCACGTTTTTGCCCGGCCAGCGCCACCAGATCGGCAAATGTTTTTGGCATCGGCAAGTTGTTTTCAGTGGCCTGTGGCGCATTGAGTGATCTGGCTGAAACCGTGGTGCGCATGGCATCAACCGGCGCCACAAGACCAAGGTTTTTGGTGCCTTGGGGCGAATGGGATTTTGCACCCGCAGCTGAGGGGGGCGAAGCGTCAGCGGAATTTGTCTGGGCTGACAGTTTTTCAATCAACTCGTCAGGGGTGGGCAAATCTGCGGCGTGGGCCAACCGGATCAGCACCATTTCAAGGGCTTGAATGGCATCAGAGCTTTGAGCGATTTCATTCAAACCGGTGTGTAAAATCTGCCAGGTACGGGTCAATACGCGCATGTTGAGTTTGCCCGCCAGAACCGCTCCGCGTTCGCGTTCATCAGGGGTGAGCGAGGGGTCATCAGCGGTGGTTGCCACCACTTTGAGGCGCGTTACAAGATGGGTGAACTGAGCCAGATCCGCCCCAATAGCCTGCGGGTCAGTACCGGCGTCATAAAGGGTTCGGGTGATTTGAAGTGCCTGTGCAATCTGGCCACTGAGCAACGCCTCAAACAAATCAATTGAAAGCGAGCGATCAGCCAGCCCCAGCATGTCGCGCACCGAGTTTATTTCAATCTTACCATCCCCATGGGCAATGGCCTGATCGGTGAGTGAGAGGCAATCACGTACCGACCCCTCTCCGGCGCGTACGATCATTGACAAAGCGTCAGGTTCGAATTCAATTTTTTCCTTTCCCAACAACTCAACCAAAAAGGCAGTCATGACCTCAGGGGTAATACGGCGCAAGTCAAACCGCTGGCAACGGGACAATACCGTGACGGGCACTTTACGAATTTCGGTCGTGGCGAAAATAAACTTCACATAGGGGGGCGGCTCTTCAAGGGTCTTGAGCAGGCCGTTAAACGCCTGTTTGGAAAGCATATGTACTTCATCGATAATATACACTTTATAGCGTGCAGAAGCGGGAGCGTATTTTACTGAATCTATGATTTCGCGAATATCACCAATGCCTGTGTTTGATGCGGCATCCATCTCAATGACATCCACATGACGCCCCTCAATGATGGCCTGACAATGAATGCCGGGCTTCTCAATGTTCAGGCGCGGAATTTTGCCGTTGTCATCTTCGTAATTGAAGGCTCGGGCGAGAATGCGCGCGGTGGTGGTTTTGCCCACTCCGCGCACGCCGGTCAAAATAAAAGCATGGTGAATACGGTTGGCTTTGAAGGCGTTGGAAAAGGTCTGCACCATGGCGTCCTGACCGATCAGGGCAGAAAAATCCAACGGGCGATATTTTCGTGCCAGAACCAGATAGGGTTCGGCCATATTTTGGGCGTCTGACATCAGCTAAGCCCCTGTAGTTGCGTAAAACGGGAGAGAATCGGTTGCTTTCATCTGCGCAGTGTAAAAGCATAGCGGAAGGCTGACAACGACCCATATCAAAACTCGTTGGGGCTGCTTCCTTCCGGACCTGACCCGGTTGGCGAGAGAAATGTCCGCGCCAACCTTCCTAAGGGTTATTTGGGGGAAAGGGAACAAGAATGCAAGGGGGAGAGTGCGGAACATTGTAACAATGATTGCGCGCTATGTGTTTTAATATACAGGCGGATGATACTAAGTGCGCCGTCTCCCCTATTTCTTCGCCGCCGGGTAAACACCCAGAACTTTGAAATAATCAGTAAAAAAGCCAAGTTCCTCAAAAGCCAGTTGCACATTTTTATCATCAGGATGGCCCCCGATATCGGCATAAAATTGGGTGGCGGTAAAGGAGCCGTCGATCATATAGCTTTCCAGCTTAAGCATATTGACGGAATTGGTGGCAAAGCCACCCATGGCTTTATAAAGAGCGGCGGGCACGTTTCGGACCCGAAAAACAAACGTGGTTTTTACGTTATCGCCGTCGGGGCTGGTTTCTGCTTTTTCCCCTGACATGACCAAAAAACGCGTGGTATTGTGGCTGGCATCCTCAATGTTTTCCGCAATGACCTCCAGGCCATAAATATCTGCGGCAACCGTCGAGGCGATAGCGGCACGCGATTTGTCACCGAGTTCAGCAACTTCCCGGGCTGAACCTGCAGTATCAACAGAATTTATGGATTTAAGATTATTCTGCCGAATAAATTTTCGGCACTGGCCAAGGGCAACGGAAAGACTTTGTACCGATTTAATATCGGCCATCGTTGCGCCGGGCAAACCAAGCAGGTTCATTCGAATGGGCAAAAAATACTCACCGACAATGAAAAGACCGCTTTGGGGCAAAATGTGATGAATATCTGAAATGCGCCCATAAAGGGAATTTTCCACCGGAACCACAGCAAGATCAGCGTCACCATCTTGTACCGCTGCGATGGTTTGTTCAAAAGTGACGCAGGCAAGCGTTGGAGAATCGGGAAAAAGCGCCTTGGCGGCCGCATGGCTAAAAGCCCCCAATTCGCCCTGAAAGGCTATGGTTTTTGTCATTGTAATTTACCCCGAGTTTTGCTCTAGCGCGCCCTGTTCAAATTTATGCCTGTTATCCGACCTCTATCGGGGTGAAGTCAACCGGCGCAATTAACAACAAAATGGCAAGAAGCGCGCCCTATTCAAAATCCTTTGCGCAAAGCCTGTTGCACACACGGGCACTTGCTTATACCTTGCGCGCGTTATTGAGGGGCAAGAATCAGTTGATTAGGCTGAAAAAATGGATAAACAGGTGATCGCCGGGGGGCGAATTGAAATTTACGGAGACACCCAATGAATGCATTTGAAATAAACAAAATTGTTGGCGCCATTCTCGGCACATTGCTTTTGGTGATGGGTGTTGGGTTTCTTGCCGACACTATTTACGCACCTATAAAAGACAGGGGTGTTGGTTATGCCCTTCCTGAAGGAAATACGACCGATGGTGCTGGTGAAGAAGCTGTCGAAGTAGAGGTCGTGCCATTGGCTGTTTTGCTGGCATCTGCTTCAGCCAGCGATGGTGCGCGGGTGGCTCGAAAATGCCAGGCCTGCCATAATTTTGCTTCCGGTGAAGGTAATAAATCCGGGCCAGCGCTTTTTAATGTTGTTGGTGCTGCAATTGCTGCAAATGCAGATTTTGGATATTCCGATACTTTGCTGGAAATGAAAGCTGCTGGCGGAACCTGGACCTATGCAGCTC
Source organism: Alphaproteobacteria bacterium (assembly GCA_024279575.1). Lineage (GTDB taxonomy): Bacteria > Pseudomonadota > Alphaproteobacteria > Rhizobiales > Devosiaceae > DROE01. The sequence continues at coordinate 10,513 of JAJRRJ010000197.1, forward strand.
TAAATGATTTCCTTGTTTCTCCAAAAGGATTTGCGCCGGGAACTAAAATGAGTTTTGCCGGTATAGGCAAAGAGCAAGATCGCGTTGATCTGTTGGCCTACATGCAAACACAGTCTGACTCTCCTGTTCCTTTTCCTACAATAGAAACGGCTGAGGAAGCTGCACCTGTTGCTGAAGAAACAACACCTGTTGTTGAGGAAGCTGCGCCTGCTGCTGAGGAAGCTGCACCTGTTGCCGAAGAAGCTGCGCCTGTTGCTGAAGAAACAACACCTGTTGTTGAGGAAGCTGCGCCTGTTGCTGAAGAAACAACACCTGTTGTTGAGGAAGCGAGCGCGGAACCAACACTTGCTTCCCTTCTTGCCGCAGCTGATGCGGAAAAAGGCGTGCGGGTTGCGCGTAAATGTTCTGCCTGTCATGGCTTTAAGGAAGGTGATGGCAACAAAGTGGGCCCACCCCTTTATGATGTAATGGGGCGCAATCTGGGAGAAATTCAAGGGTTCAAATACTCCGATGCACTTCTGGAAATGGGTGCTGCTGGTGAAGTATGGACGTATGAAAATATGAATGCGTTTTTGATCAAGCCGCGGGACTATATTTCTGGAACCAAAATGAGTTTTGCAGGGTTGCGCAAAGAAGAGGATCGGGCCAACCTTATGGCTTATATGCAGACCCTTTCTGCCGATCCGGTTGCATTTCCTGAATAGAACTGATTCTGACATAGATATATTTGCGGGCTGCCTTTTAAAACAAAGGTAGCCCGCAATAATTTTAAGGATAGCTGAATGCTTCTGTTACACCTGAACACAGTGGATGAGGAATTCTGGGCAAAGCAACTGGGACGCCTGCTCCCCAACATGGGGATTGTGCGGCGAGGTGACACATTTAATGCATCAGATATTCAATATGTATTTGTGTGGAAACCCCAAAAAAATGTATTTGATGGCTTAACAAACCTGAAAGCAATTTTATCTCTGGGGGCTGGAGTTGATGCTCTTCTGGCGCACCCAAACCTCCCCGAAAACACCCCTATTGTTCGCTTTGTCGATGATGAACTGACTCAATGTATGGGCGACTATGTGGTGGCCAATGTGAGCATGCATCACCGTTGTTTTTCCCAATATCGCACTGATCAAAAGGCGAAAAGCTGGACCCAGTTTTTCCCGCCCCCCTCCTGGGACATACGGGTCGGTATTATGGGGCTTGGGGTTTTGGGGCAGGATGCAGCCATGCGATTGCTCGGGCTTGGGTATCAGGTTAACGGGTGGAGCCGCTCAGAAAAGACGATAAAAGGTCTGACCGGGTTTGTCGGGAAATCTGAGTTGGATATATTTTTGGCTCAAACGGACATTTTGGTAAATCTGCTGCCACTCACACCGGATACGCAAAGCATATTAAACTATCCGCTATTTACAAAGCTTTGCCGCACCGGATTGAAGGGGGGACCGGTTCTTATCAATGCCGCGCGCGGGGGGCATCAGGTTGAGGCTGACATCGCACGCGCCCTAACAGATGGCACACTTGGCGCTGCCAGTCTTGATGTGTTTGAAGTTGAGCCGCTCCCCAAAGACAGCCCGCTTTGGCAGATTGAAAACTGCTATATTACGCCGCACATTGCAGCCATTTCAAACCCTGAAAGTGGTGCCAGCTATTTTGCCCGGGTCATCCGTGAACATGAAAATGGCAGGCCTTTGCTCAACGTTGTGGATAATAGGCGCGGCTATTAGGAATAGCGCTGTTTCAACATCATATAGGCGGCGCGCATCCCCTGATCAGTGCCCCCTTCCGAACGCCCCGGCTGCGCATTGGGCATCCAGCCATAAATATCGATATGTACCCAACGGCCTGTGTTTTTGACAAAACGCTGCAAAAACAGAGCCGCTGTTATGGACCCGGCAAAACCCCCTGAGCTGATGTGATTAACATCGGCAATGCCCGAAGACAGGTTGGCATCATAGGGCGCCCACAAGGGCATATGCCAGAGGGGGTCACCCCACTTCATACCCAAGTCCACCATCTGGCGGGCAAGTTCATCATCAGATGAATAGATGGGGGGTAAATCCGGCCCAAGAGCTACGCGCGCGGCACCGGTCAGGGTTGCCATATCAATTAGAATTTCAGGTTTTTCGTCAGATGCATATGAGAGGGCGTCAGCCAGAATCAGGCGCCCCTCTGCATCCGTATTGCCAATTTCAACACTCATTCCATCCCTTGAGGGCAGAACATCACCGGGACGAAAGGAATTGCCCGCAATGGCGTTTTCAACCACCGGTAACAGGACCCGCAAGTGCAAATTAAGCCTGCCTGCAACAATTGCGCTGGCAAGACCAAGAATATTGGCAGCTCCCCCCATATCCTTTTTCATCAGCACCATGCCACTGCCAGATTTGATATTTAATCCGCCAGTATCGAAGGTCACCCCTTTGCCAACCAATGTTACTTTTGGCGCATCTTTTTCCCCCCAACGCAATTCAAGCAATCGCGGTGCTTCATTGCTGGCACGGCCCACCGCGTGGATCAGGGGGAAATTCTGCTTGAGCAATTTCTCCCCCACAATGGCATTGCAGGTCATTTTTCGTTTTCTGGCAAAGGCGCGAATTTCCTTTTCAAAAGCATCCGGGCCTAAATCGTTCGCAGGAATATTTATCAGGTCACGAGCGATAAAGGCCGCCTCAACCAATGCCTTGGTTTCTTCCGTTTTTCGGGGAGAGTTCAGAGTAACTCCAGGTATCCTGCTTCGGTATTTTTGAAACCGGTAAGCGCCCAGCTCAAACGCCAAGGCGGCCAAATCTGGTTCAGCTATATGGCCTTTCAGTTCATAGTTTCCTGCGGGCAATACTGCGGATGCCAGACCAAGTCTGAGGGGTATATCCCGGGAGGTATGTCCCATACCAAATGCATAACCTGTTATATCTCCCTGACTATCAGGAAGCGGGAGCAAATGGCCCAGTTTACCTTCGAACCGATTGGCGGAAAGCCATTTTTTTTGCAGTTCGCTCAATTCCTCAGACCCCTGTTCCAACGGAGAAATGCAATATACCGGACAGGGGTGTTTTGAGGATTTTTGCCGCATGTTTTTGCATTCCTTTGTTGAAAAAATTATACTGTAAGTAGTTTTGAAACCAGCAGGCAGGACACCCCAGAGAGGTCAATTTAACCGACTGTTAGGGTTAATGATTTATTGAAATTGGTCAATGGAAAACCAATTGGATTGTTAAACTGTGACCATATCAAGCAAAGCGCAGACCTCTTTTAGCACCCTTTCGCGCATAACCCGTTCATTCCTGATGATCGGGGTGGCGGCGGTGGCATTATCTGCCTGTGCTTCAAATAGGGGCAGCATGCGCTCTCCAGATTATTCGGGCCTGTCGCAAATGGAGGCACAAACCAACCTGGCCCAACTGGCGGCCCAGTTCGAAAGAAACCGCAACGACAAATATGCGGCGATAAATTTTTCCGCGGCCCTCAGAGCTGTGGGACAGGCCAAACAGGCAGTTTCGGTGCTTGAAATTACACTGGCATCTCATCGTAATGACCCCGATGTCGATATAGCTTATGCCAAAGCGCTGGCGGCTGATGCTCGCTTTTCCCAGGCGCTCAATGTCATCAACAACACCATCCGGCCTGAAAGCCCCAATTGGAACGCGCTTTCGGTAAAAGGGGCAATTCTTGACCAAATGGGCCAAAATCAACAGGCCCGCGCCCTTTATGCCCAAGCCATGTTACTGGCGCCCAATGAAGCATCCCTTGAAGCCAATATGGGACTTTCCTATGCAATGACTTCAGAGCTTGCAAAGGCAGAGGAACACCTTGTCCGTGCCCAGCGCAAGGGGGGAGCGAACTCACGCATCCGGCAAAATCTAGCTCTGGTTCTTGGGCTTCAGGGCCGATTTAATGAAGCGCGCTCGATTTACCTGTCTGAATTGCCCCCTGATCAGGTGGAGGCGAACATGGCCTATATTCGTGCCCTGTTAACCCAGCAAAACCGTTGGGATACAATCAAAGACGCCGGATAGATAAAAACTGAAACAGAAACAAAAACGCCCGCTTTGAAGCGGGCTTTTTTTCGGACTGTTGCTCTTTTAGGCCAGATAATGGAAACAGATTAAAACCCGAGGCCACCATTTTCCATAACCTTGATGATCGCTGGAGAAATAATAACGATAAACAATACCGGCAGGAAAAATACGATGAGAGGTACCGTCATTTTGGGGGGCAGTGATGCTGCTTTTTTCTCAGCTGCCATCATGCGCTGTTCGCGTCCCTCCTCTGCCATTACCCGCAGAGCCTGACCAATCGAGGTACCATATTTATCAGCCTGAATGAGAGCCGTTGTCACCGATCGCACACTGTCAAGGTTTGTTCGATTTGCCAGATTTTCATAGGCATGGGCCCGGTTTTCAAGAAATGAAAGTTCCGCTTTGGTCAGGGTGAGTTCTTCGGACAGTTCAGGGCTTTGTTGCCCCATTTCTGCCGCCACGCGCTGGATGGCATGTTCAATAGACATTCCTGCTTCAACACATAATAACATCAGGTCCAACGTATCAGGCCACGCCTTCTGGATGGACTGTTTGCGCTTTATCATTTTATTTTTCAGCAAAATGACCGGCAGGTATGAACCGATCAGGCCAATGGCAATTGCATACAGGGCAATCATATACATGGGCCTGTCAGGCATGGTGATAAATCCAAGATAGAAAAAACTGGCTATAAAGAGAACGATGGGCGTTACGAAGCGCATAAATAAGTACGTAGTCAGGTCCGAAGTGGACCTGTAGCCGGCTTGTGCCAGTTTTTGCACTGTTTGATCATCCAAAAAGGCTTTGCGCAATGAAAAAGATTCTACTGTACGCCGAATATAGGTTTTGCTTTCAACGGAACGCAAGGACCCCTGGGTCCGGTGAGATTCACGTCCCTTTATCCGCGCCATTTCTTCTGCACGCATACGCTCACGCTCTACTGCTACGCGTTTGATACGCTGCTTAAGCTCAGAGCGTTCAAAAAACTGGGCACCAAAAGTAAATACTACCGCGGCGGCAGAAACTGCGGCAAAAAGCGCCGTTAAAAACCCGGGGTCAGTAAGTGTGCTGAGAAAATTCATCGTCGCCCCCTAATAGTCAAACTGGATCATGCGATTCATAATGAAAATGCCTATGGACATCATGAAGACCGCAACTCCAAGCATGATATTGCCCAGCGGCGAAGCCACCAGGGGCAACAAATAGGTGGGGGTAACAAAACTCACCAATGAAGCCACAATAAAGGGTAGCGAACCGATAATATAGGCGGATGCTTTTGCCTCTGAGGACATGGCCTGCACCTTTGCCTGCATTTTTTTGCGATCCCTTAAAATCCGCGAAAGGTTGGTCAGGGCCTCAGAAAGGTTGCCGCCCGATTTTTGCTGTACTGAAATAACCACAACAAAAAAATTCACTTCGGAAAGGGGAACACGTTCATATATCAAAGCCACTGCATCTTCTGTGGACTGACCCATGGCCTGCGCATCCACAACGTGCGCAAACTCCGATTTCACCGGCTCCTTTGCCTCTTTTGCAACAATTTTGAGAGAATCATTGAGCGGCAAGCCGGTCTTTACGCCACGCACAATGGCTTCCACCGCATTGGGCAATTCCAGCAGAAAAGCCTTCCGGAATTTTTTTCGACGACGCGCCAGATACATACGCGGCAAAAGGTAACCACCAGCAACAGCAAACGTCAGCGTAAACAAAATAGGCACACCCAGCACAAACAACAGCACAAAAACAACAACGCCCAAAATCAGGGAATTGCGTATAAATGCGCCCTTTTTCAGTTTCATACCGGCCTGATAAAGCTGCATTTGCAAAGGAACGCGCTTTTTCTTTTTTTCATTTTCCTTGGCCTGGTCAATGATGGATTGTTGCAATTCCTTGCGCCGACGATCCCGGTCTCCGGCAACTCGATCAGCGGGAGACTTATGTGGATCACCTGTATTAAATGCCTTGATGCGTTTGTCTGCACGCCCGGAATTTGCAAGGGAGGGCACAAAGGCAATCCCCAATGCTCCGATACAAACGAAAACTAAAATTCCTAAGAAAAGAGGTGACATGGTATCCCCCTATGCCGATTTTAGATTGGCAATATTTGCCGCTTCAAGGGCCTCAACCAAGGCCCCTTCTTCGTTGAAATAACGCGCCCGTTCTGCAACCTTTGGTTTTGTAATACCTGTGGAGCGGTGCTGGCCAATAATGTTTGAATTTTCGTCCTCTCCCAGAATATCATAGAGGAATATATCCTGAGTAACGATCACATCGCCCTCAAGACCCAAAATTTCGGTAACGTGAGTAATCCGGCGTGAGCCATCGCGCAAACGCGCCGCCTGAACGACGATATCAATTGAGGATACAATCATTTCGCGAATTGTTCTGGAGGGAAGCGAATAACCACCCATGGTAATCATTGATTCAAGGCGAGACAGCGCTTCGCGCGGAGAGTTGGCGTGCAAAGTTCCCATGGAACCATCGTGGCCGGTATTCATGGCCTGAAGCAAATCAAAAGCCTCTGGACCACGCACCTCGCCCACAATAATTCGTTCAGGGCGCATGCGCAGACAGTTTTTGATCAGATCACGCATGGTGATCTCCCCTTCGCCCTCCAGATTTGGCGGGCGGGTTTCAAGGCGCACAACATGGGGCTGCTGCAACTGAAGTTCGGCGGAATCTTCGCACGTTATAACCCGCTCATCGCGATCAATGAAAGCGGTCAGACAATTCAAAAGCGTAGTTTTTCCAGAACCCGTTCCCCCCGAAATCAGGATATTTGCGCGTACGCGCCCCATAATCCTGAGCAAATCGGAACCGGGTTGAGAAATGGATCCGAATTTGACCAGCTGGGCCAGGGTCAGCTTGTCTTTCTTAAATTTCCGAATAGTCAGGGCTGCCCCATCAATCGCCAGAGGCGGAGCAATAACATTTACACGGGAACCATCGGGCAGACGCGCATCACAAATGGGGGAACTTTCGTCCACACGACGGCCAACCTGGGATACAATCCGCTGACAAACATTCATCAGGTGCGCATCGTCACGGAAACGCACATTGGTATTTTTGACCTTACCATTGACCTCAATGTAGCAGGACTGGGATCCATTGACCATAATATCGGCAATGTCATCACGGGCCAGAAGCGGCTCCAGGGGACCATAGCCCAAAACATCGTTACAAATATCATCGAGCAGATCCTCCTGCTCAGAAATAGTCATAATAATGGATTTCAGGGAAATAATTTCTGAAACAATATCCCGGATTTCCTCACGGGCAGCTTCCATCTCCATAGTCGCCAGCTGGCTCAGATCAATAGAATCTATCAGCGCGCCAAAAACTGTGGATTTAGTTTGGTAATATTCCTCATCATGCCCGCCATCGACAGCTTCATTCACGTCAATTTCTTCAACGCGCGCAATTGGTGCTGAGGCTGCCGCCGTCTGTTGAACAACGGTTTTTTCAGGGTGGGGATGGTTTGTAGGGGTTTGTCCGGCACCAGCCGCCACAGCCCGAGCGGAATTTTCGTCAGTTTTTGCCGGCGCAGACTTAAGCGCTGAATGCGTGGGGTTTTGTGTATTTCCCCCAAAACTTTTGCGTTTTCCAAACATAAACTTACCCTAAATTTAAGCCCTTTTGAGCTTTTTTAACAGACCGGAAATATCAAGCCCGCCAAATTTTGCAGCCTGCTCAGGCAATTCGCGCCCGGTTATTTTTGTGGAAAGTTTCTGGAATGATTCATTGATTTTGGACCCAGAAGATATTTCTGCAATCATCTGACCATTATTGGCAGCTGTACCAAACATTGCTGCGTCAAACGCGATTTGCTCTATTAATTCGCAGCCGATTGCACTGGCAAATTCTGCAGATGCTATTTCGGGACGCTTGGGTACACCAACTTTATTCAACACCAGCAAAGGTTCACTTTCACCCGGTCGAAGCGCACGAATTGTGTCAGCCAACCCCTTGGCATTACGCAAATTTGCCAAATCAGGTTCAGCAATAATTATTATTTCATCCAGGCGCGCCACAGTATTGCGCACCCAGCCGCTCCAAAGGTGAGGAATATCCAAAATGACCAATGGAATAGTATTTTGAACCAGTTCGATAACCTGCTCAAAATCGGTGGGTCCAAAATCATATGTTTTGTCCATCGTACCCGGCGCTGTCAGCAAATTCACATTGTTTGCGGCCTTGGAAATCAAACGCTCAAGCATTGTGGCGTCCAGGTTTTCCTTGGCGTAAACAGCGTCAGCAACACCGTTTGGCGGATCCTGATTGAAATTAAGGCCAGCGGTGCCAAAAGCCATATCCATGTCGACAATTAAGACTTCTTTACGCGCAACCTGAGCTGAAACCCATGCAGCATTGTGGGCGATAGTTGAAGAACCAGCCCCACCTTTTGCTGCAACGAACCCGATAGTGCGACCAATGGGGGGTGCATCGTCTGCAACAAAAATTTCTGAAATCGCAGAAACCAGCGCGTTGGCATCAATGGGGAGAACCAGATATTCAGCGACACCTGAACGTATGAGCTGGCGATAAAGCAAGACATCGTGGACATGACCCAGCACAATAACATTGGTTCCTGCGTCACAAAACTCAGCCAGCTCTTCCAGAGCCTGCGGAATTTTTTCTGGAGAAAGACTGGTTTCCACCACAATAAGATTAGGTGTCGGGTTGGCACGATACGTTTCGATTGCCCCCTGAATTGAACCATTGTGTGTTGTCAAAGCGACTTTTGCCATTCGACGATCCGAGGAAGCGGATTCAATAAGTTGGGCGGTTTGCGAATTTTCGCAAAATGCCTGCATAGTAATATGAGGGATCAGTCGCAGACCTTCGCTTGATCCAACTGATATAGATTCTGTGCCATTTCCACCGCTATTCAAAAAACTCATACCCTGTTCCTCATATACATCATTGTCTTTCGACTTAATCCAAAACAAACCCGACGGAGCCGTTGAGCTGACCACCACTGCCCTCGCCCACTCCATACAGACGTTGCATATGACCTAAAAAGATTGCTTCTGCGTCACCAGAAAAGTTCATATTGTCTGTAGGTAGACGCACCTGCCCACCTGGCTGGGCCATGACGGGTGTAACAAGGATCAATAATTCCGTCTGGGAGCGAACAAAATCGCGAGAACGGAACAGGGCACCCAAAATCGGAATGTCGCCAATGCCGGGCAAAGAATTGAATTGCTGGCGCACTTTGTCCTCAATCAGACCCGCAATGGCCAGAGTTTCCCCCGAGCGCATTTGAACCGAGGTTTTTGCTTCTCTCTCACGGGTCGCCGGGATTGTTATTCCACCGGCGTTAAAACCCCCTTCTGTTGTTGGCTCTGAAACCGAGGTTTCAATATCAAGGGAAATAACTCCATTGGAACGTACAACAGGGCTGAAATTCAATTTCACGCCAAATTCCTTGAACTCAAAGATAATCTGCCCATTATCAAAGCCAACGGGCACAGGATATTCACCCCCGGCAAGGAAGCTTGCTTCGCCCCCCGAAATGGCTGTTAATGTCGGAGACGCCAGAGTTCTCAGGGCACCGCGTCGCTCAAGGGCGCGCAGGGTCGCATCAATACTCAAGCCACCACCTGAAAAGCTTGCAGTAAACGAATTGGGAGACGACACGTTTGAAGCACCACCATTGGGGGGAGCCGAGAGCAGGCCCGTTGTCAAATCACCCACCGAAAGAGCGGCGCTCAAATTGATCCCCAACTGGCGAATTGTTTCACGCTGAACCTCGGCAACGGTTACTTTGAGCATAACCTGCTGTGCCCCTGAAACGGTGATGACGTTTGCAACATTGTTTTCGCCGCCGGCAAACTGCACTGCAATTGCCATAGCCTTATCAATATCATCGGACGAATTTGCTGTCCCTGAAAGCACTATACGTTCGCCAAACGAGCTCACCTGAATTTGTGAATTTGGCACAATGGAGCGCAGGGCCGCAGAAAGATTTGATACATCGCTCACAACCGAAATTTCAATTACGGCAATCTGGCCACCGTTGGCATCAAGGAAAAATACGTTTGTTTCCCCCGCCTCCATGCCCTGGATAATGGCGGAACGCGCATTGCGCATAATCGCGCCGGCGACCGCTGGCTGTGAAACAATCACTTCAGCAACATTTCGCGGCAAATCCACCAGAAGGGACTTGTTCATACCCAACTGAACATTTTGGCTCCCCCCGACATTTGAAATGCGCAACCGGGAATTGCTCTGGGCGTAAACAGTGGAACTGATGATCGCCAACAGGCCGATTGCCATAATAAAAGTCAAAAATCCTTGGCGTATTACACACATAGAAGCCTGTTTCATTTGAAAAACCCGATTTGAAGAGTTGTTTGGAAGGGAAATATGCATGTTCATTTTGTTGCCAATCATGACATTGGAATCGCGGGATCGTAGCCTTCAGGGAAGGGCTGACCGTCAGGCCCCAAATCTTCGGGGATAAATTTCTGGCCCGGAGAATTTATCAGGGGAGAGGCGGGGGCCGAAGGAGACGAGGCCGGAGTAAACACTGCCTGCCCGGCATCCTCGCTAAATTGGGAGGGATCTGCTTCTGGCAGAATGGTTTCAACCGTTGCGCCGGCCAGTACATTTGATTCTACACCATATCGAATAAGACGAATGGGCTGATTGCTGGCTTGCAACATCGCATCATTGTCGGAGGGCGCAAAATCGGCAACCGAACGCAGTACCAATGTCAACTTACCATCAGCGGCAGCACCAATAATTGTTTCTGCCTGACCAGGGCTCAATTCAAGGGTCGCCACATCTTCGTCGCCAAACACCTGGGATTGAGGGTCTTCGGGGTCAGGGTTGCCGGCACTTGCGCCCGCCTCCCCAAGTCGTTTGCCAATCGCCAGCACCTTAATGTTGGCC
>JAJRRJ010000198.1 GCA_024279575.1 Alphaproteobacteria bacterium
ATGAAAAACCCGGATTTTGGTGGAAAATATCTTTCCATCACCCCTGACACCCCCCATTCGATCAACGCTAAAGAATATGAGAGTCGCGTTGCCGCTCACCAGATGTTCAAGGATATGAGCGCTGATAAATATCTGAATGTTGCGGGTATTTCAGGGGACTGGCCCCATGGACGCGGCATGTACATATCCGAGGCAGAGGACTTCATCATCTGGGTAGGTGAAGAGGATCACCTGCGCATCATGGCCATGCAGACCGGGGGCAACCTGAACAAACTCTTTAATCGTCTGCATACCGGGCTGAAACTGGTCGCCACCCTGCTCCCCCCCTTCGCCACCTCACCCAAATATGGAGCCATTGCCTCCTGCCCCACAAATCTGGGGGCCGGCATGCGCGCATCCCTGCACGTTAAACTGCCCAACCTGTGTGCCAATGACCCCGAACTCAAACACATCACAGAAAAAGCCAAAAAACTGGGGCTGGCTATTCGAGGCGCAGGCGGCGAACATTCAGGTGCAGGAGAAGGCGGTCTGGTGGATATTTCCCCCTCAGCCCGCCTTGGGGTAACTCAAATGCAAATCATGCAACGGCTCTATGATGGTGTTGCAGCATTGTGGGAGTTGGAAAAGGGCTAATCAGGTTTTGCCAGTTTGCGCACTTTTGCCATTTCCGGGAACAAAACGCGCCAGCCTGCCGCAACGCCCATTGTCGCCAGCCCCCCCAAAACAACAGCAGGCACCGCCCCGATCCAAAACGCCATCACTCCGGCGCGGAACTCACCCAGCTCATTTGACGCCCCAAGGAACACGCTATTGACCGCATTGACCCGTCCGCGCAAGTCATCAGGTGTCCACAATTGCAACAGGGTTTCACGGATAACCACCGACACCATATCGGTTGCTCCCACCAAAAACAAAGCCGGCACGGCAATCCAAACACTGGTTGAAAAACCAAACACAACGGTACAAAACCCAAAAGCGGCGACAAACCACAGCAATAACTTGCCCGCATGATCGCGTATAGGATAACGCGCCAGAATCAGTGCCACCAAAATTGCCCCGACCCCCGGGGCAGCGCGCAACAAACCAAGCCCCCATGGACCCGTCTCCAAAATATCGCGCGCATAAACCGGCAACAACGCAACAGCTCCCCCCAACAACACCGCAAAAAGATCAAGAGAAATGGCACCCAAAACCACCTTTTGATGCCAGACATATCTGAAACCGGCAAATAATTTGGTGCGACTTGTGTTAGAATCAGCGCGGCGCTGAGCCGGTTTTGGAATGGCAAAAATCAATACTAATGACAAAATCGCCAAAGCCAGCGCCACCCCATAGGCCGCCTCCGGAAAAACACCATAAAGCAGACCACCCGCCGCCGGGCCAATAACCCCGGCAGCCTGCCAGGCGGTGGCGTTGACGGCAATTGCATTACCCAGCGCCTTTTGCGGCACCAGATTTGGCGCCAGAGAGGCCCGCGCAGGGCCAAGGAATGCGCGCGAAATCCCGAGCAAAACCAAAACAATAAATATCGGCCCAACATCGCTAAAACCAGTAATTGCAAACCACAGTAACGCCGCCGCGCACCCCACCTCAACCAGAACTGAAACCGCCATCACACCACGTCGGGAAAACCTGTCCGACACCCACCCCGTGACAAGCACAAGCAACAAAGAGGGCAAAAACTGCGCCAGCCCGATCAGCCCCAGATAAAGCGGATTACCCGTTGTGTCATAAACCTGCCAGGCCACGGCAACCGCCATGATCTGAGCGGAAAAACTGGTGGCCAGAACAGCAAACCAGAAATAGCGGTATCCGGCATAATGAAAGGCTTTTTCTGGGTTGTCAGAGGTGAAAAATGCCAGGCGCATCGACTTAGCTCTTACGCAAATGCTTGCGCTCCAGCGCCGATATCACCCCGCGAAACGTCCGAACTTCCTGCTCGTTAAAATTTGCCCGCGTCAGCATGGTGCGCAGATTATGCACCATAGAGGCGCGTTTTTCAGGCACGGTGAAAAAACCCGCATTGTCTAACGAGCCTTCCAGGTGCTCAAACATCCTTACAACATCGTCCTTGCTCGCCGGTGCACCGACCTCCAGATCAAACGGCAGCCCCTCCTCCGCCCGGCTGGCCCGCCGCCATTCATAGGCTAAAATCAAAACCGCCTGCGCAATATTCAAAGATGCAAATGCTTCTTCCACCGGCAAGGCGACAATAGCATCACACAACACCACCTCATCATGGTTCAGCCCCCAGCGCTCACGCCCGAACAACAATCCAGCTTTCTGCCCTCCGCCAATATGAGCAAACATTTTGCTCCCCGCCTCATCGGGGCCAATCACCGGCTTAAACATATCCCGCTTGCGCGCTGTCGTTGCATAAACCAGGGACAAATCGGCGATGGCATCTTCAACATGCTCAAAAACCCGTACCCGTTCCAGAACATGGGCAGCTTTGGTTGAGGCAGCGATTGCCTTTTCATTGGGCCAGCCTTCGCGCGGATTAACCAGCCGCAATTCCCACAGGCCAAAATTGGCCATGGCACGAATGGCCGTCCCGATATTCTCCCCCAATTGCGGCTCGCACAGCACCACCACCGGACCGGGCCGCAAATCAAGTTTCTTTGAACTGTCAGTTCCCGCCATGTGTTTCCCAAACTCTGCCAATTGTGCCAAACTCTCCTAAACTGAACCTAAAGGGAATGCAAAGATGAAACTCACCGGAAGCTGCCTTTGTGGCGCAGTATCATATGAAGTTAGTGGCGAACCTTTGCGCATGGCCCAATGCCATTGCACAGCCTGCCGGAAAATCACCGGCACCGGCCACAATGTGCAAGCATTTTTCAACGCATCGGATGTTGCCATAAACGGCAAAACCTCAACACATCAATCTACATCCGATTCCGGCAATACCCGAACCCGCCATTTTTGCCCCAACTGCGGATCGCGCCTGTTTTCCGAAAATTCCAAAGCACCTGGAGGGATTGGCATTGCTGTCGGCAGCTTCGATGATGTCAGCTGGTTCAAACCTGAGGTCGTACTTTACGTCTCCCAACGTCCCGCATGGGACCGCGACGACGCCGCGATCCCCACCCGCGAAGAAATGTAGATGCGAATAAAACAGCCATGACTCCCGCCAGGCAAAACCAGTCCTCTCATTTGTCTTTGCCCGCTAATCGAACCTTGCAAACAGCATTTATTACACAAGCCCCAATTTGTAGTAGCCCGATAATACCCGCTAAGCACCGTTTTGTGGAACACTTGCCCTTTCAACCAACAAAAGAGCTAGACCAATGAGCGGAAAAAAAATTCTTATGATCTGTGGTGATTTTGCTGAAGACTATGAAGTCATGGTACCATTTCAAACTCTAATGGCTGTGGGGCACCATGTAGATGCTGTTTGTCCAGACAAGGCGGCAGGTGACACAATTGCAACCGCAATCCATGATTTTGAAGGGGATCAGACCTATACCGAAAAGCCCGGACACAACTTTACACTCAATGCCTCATTTGCCGATATTAATCTGATTGGTTATGACGCCCTGGTTTTGCCCGGCGGACGGGCGCCTGAATACCTTCGGCTGAATGACAAAGTGATTGCTGCCGTAAAGCACTTTTTTGACACGAATAAACCAGTTGCAGCCATTTGCCATGGTGCCCAAATCCTCGCCGCCGCTGGCGTTTTGCAAGGGCGTAATTGTTCAGCTTACCCCGCTTGTGCACCCGAAGTTACCGCATCAGGTGGAAATTATGCCGATATTGCTATTGATGGAGCACAAACAGATGGTAATCTGGTCACCGCGCCAGCCTGGCCTGCCCATCCCGC
>JAJRRJ010000199.1 GCA_024279575.1 Alphaproteobacteria bacterium
CGCTCGGCGGATGTAGATTTCCTCACTATCGGGCAATATCTGCAACCGACAAAAAAGCACGCGCCGGTCAAAAGTTTTATCACACCTGAAGAATTCAAGGCCTATGAAACAACCGCCTATTCCAAAGGGTTTTTGCTGGTTTCCGCATCGCCCCTGACCCGCTCCTCCCACCATGCAGGGGATGATTTTGCCAAATTACGCGCGGCACGACTGGCAAAAAACAGGCACTAAAAGTCACTTGAAAATCCCCCGAGAGAATTGATTTTGAGTTTTTGTTGTATGTGTTGAACTATCGTGCGCAAGCACCTCGACCTGGAAGCTTTTGTTTCTAAAAACCTGTCCACCAATTCTGAGCTTGTAATCATCTCCGGCAATGCCGATATTGAAAACCTGTTGAACCGATTTAAGACGTCCTGAATGCCCAAGCTAAAATTCTCCCGCACTGTAAAATTCTCCCCGCAACAAATGTTGGATCTGGTGAGCGATTTACACAGCTACCCCGATTTCGTGCCCAACTGTTCAGACATGGAGGTGAGCGCAAAAGAGGGCGTGCCTGTGGAGTCATGTGAGGCGCGCATGCATGTCAGCTTTGGCCCCATAAACCAAAGTTACACCAGTAAAGTGATAATTGACCACAACGAAATGAGCGTTAGAGCAACCTCAAACGATAATCCGTTTGATTATCTGGACAGTAAATGGGTATTCACACCAATTGGAAACGGGTGTGTTATCAGATTCGAAATTGATTTCAGTTTTTCAAACCGTCTGATTGCATCAATGGCCGAGCCGGCTTTTGTTAATATTCAGGGAGAAATTTTAGACGCCTTTATCGCCGAAGCCAAACGCCGTTATTCCTGAAATTTTTCCTTAAACCCCGTCCAGCATCTCAAGCACCAGTTCCAGCGCGGTTTCAACAGTTGCCATTCGCACAGCATCACGACCAATGTCCCCAAACCGTCTTTCCAAATGATGTGATGTGCCCTCAAGTTGGGAAAAATGCCCCATGTTTTTCATTGCCCAGCCAAAGTGTACCAGCCCAACCGGCTTTTGTGACGTACCGCCCCCTGGTCCGGCAATGCCGGTAACCGAAACAGCGATATCGGCGGAACCTTTGTCTAGCGCCCCCAGAGCCATGGCGCGCGCAACCGGCTCTGATACTGCGCCAAATTCCTCAATCAAGGTTTTCGGAACGCCAATCATTTTTTGCTTGGCTTCATTGGCATAAGTCACAAACCCGCCATAGACCACATTTGATGAACCCGGAACTGCAGTGAGAGCCCCCGCAATTAAACCCCCGGTACAGCTTTCAGCTGTTACAATCGTTCGTTTACTGGCACTTAACCAGTCTATAACCATTCCCGCCAGTTGAAGTGTCCGTTCAGGAAACATCAATCGTCTCCCCGTGGAAGCTCAATAGTAGCTGTTCCCAAAGTCATCAGGCCTTCAGAACGCCCCACGAATCCCAGTTTTTCAGACGTAGTTGCCTTTACCGATACCCGGCTTGCTGACATATCGCAGATGCGTGCAATGTTGTCTTTTATCTGCTTCGAAACCGGCCCGATTTTGGGTGCCTCACAATTGATGGTCAAATCAAGGTGCACAATCCGGCCACCGCGCTCCTGCACCCTGTTGGCGGCAAAGGTTAAAAAAGTTTCAGAGGGCTCCCCCTTCCATTTTGCTTCAGATGGGGGAAAATGAGTGCCTATATCACCCTCAGCCAATGCACCCAGCAGCGCATCAGTTAGCACATGCAGTGCCGCGTCGGCATCGGAGTGGCCTTTGAGTTTTGCGCTATGGGGGATATCCACTCCGCCAAGCCGCACCTTGTCCCCCGGTTCAAACCGATGAATGTCCATTCCTGAACCCACGCGTGGTTCCATTTGATTTTCCCCATTCAACATTGTTTCAGCACGCAAAAAATCACTATTCGTCGTAATCTTAAACGCCCTTTCATCGCCCTTGACTAAAATTACATCCATGTTGGCCCACTCGGCAACCGCCGCATCATCGGTAAGTCCCTGAGCAAGTTTTCTGGCTTTGCGGTGCGCTGCAAGAATTTTTTTATACTGAAATCCCTGGGGTGTTTGCGCTGCCCAAAGTTCGCTCCGGTTCATCGTTGCAAGAATGGTTTTACCATCTTCAGACTGCTTGATAGTATCTGTTACAGGCAGAACGGGCAGGGCGCCGTCATGATTTTCCAATGCCCGACAAACGCGAAGAACCAATTTTTTTTCAACAAAAGGGCGCGCGCCATCATGTATCAAAACGCGCTCGATGCCGGCTTTCTCAAGTGCCTGTAACCCCAAAAAACAGGATTCTTGTCGTTCTCCCCCCCCAATGACACAACTGAGTAGTTTTGGATGAGAGAGGGCAAGTGCGCTAAACATTTCCCGATGGTCCACCCCGATCACGGGCAGAACATAATCAATAAAATCCAAAGCCAGAAAACCGAAGAGTGTTCGCTCCAAAATTGTTTTCCCCCCAAGAACGCGATATTGTTTGGGCATGTCGTCCGCATGACGTTGCAAACGCAAACCTTTACCGCCAGCAACAACGATCACTCCGATTTTACCCTGTTCGCTCATGAATTCAAAATTCCGGTTGGATCCATTATTCCCTGACTTTGGTTTAATCCCAATCCGCTCATCCGGGCAAGGATAGTCACAAATTATCTGCTTTCCTTCCAAAAAGTAAAATGGAACCCCCCTGTTAAATGATTATTATGTGTGCAATAATAAATTTTGCTTATTTCTAGGGCACAAACCTTTGTTATGACCTCATGTTCTACTATCGATATTGGTAATATCTCGTTGTCTGGAAATGCTTTTTTGGCACCAATGGCAGGGATTACCGACGCTCCCTTTCGTACGTTGGCAGAAAAATTTGGTGCGGCAATGGTTGTTTCCGAAATGATTGCCAGTGCAAACCTGGGCACCGGGCAACGGGATATGGTGCGCAAACTCGCCCATTCAGGCAAATTACCCCATGTGGTGCAGATTGCTGGAAATGAGGAAAAATGGCTTACATTGGGGGTTAAGCTGGCTCAGGATGCAGGGGCACAGATCATTGATATCAATATGGGTTGCCCCTCCAAAAAGGTTACCAATGGGTATGCCGGGTCTGCATTGATGCGCGTTCCGGATCGCGCACTCAGGCTAATTGAAACAGTCGTTGAAGCAGCACACGTTCCAGTTACGGTTAAAATGCGCCTTGGATGGAACGATCAACAAATTAACGCGCCTCAAATTGCAAAGCTGGCAGAAAGCGCCGGGGTGCAGATGATCGCTGTACACGGTCGCACCCGCCAACAATTCTACAAAGGCACCGCCCGCTGGAAACCGGTGCGCGATGTCGTGGATGCAGTAAAAATCCCGGTCATTGTTAATGGCGACATTATTGATCCAAAGAGCGCCCGCCTCGCTTTGCACCAGTCGGGGGCTGCCGGAGTAATGATAGGGCGCGCAGCGCAGGGCCAGCCCTGGTTGGTGGGGCAGATAAACGCATCCCTGTCTGGCTGCAGGCCCACAGATACTCCTCAATCTGATACTTTGCTGGCAATTATTGTTGAACATTATCATGCAATGCTTGAAGCATACGGGGTTGATATGGGCGTGCGCGTTGCCCGAAAACACCTTCGATGGTATCTGGAAGCTGCGGACATTCAATTCAGCGTTGAACAACGCAGACAACTGCTAACGCAAAGCGCGCCCAAAGATACACTTGATCTCATACGCCGCTTTATTACGCTTCAAAGCGCCTCATTTTCCAACAGTGCGGCCTGAGAGATGAAGCATTCAAATCAAACCGGCAAAGCAGCATTACAAACAACAGGAGGCAAGTCGCCGCCGAATATTGGCATGGAAGGGGCCATATTTCACGCACTGCAGCAGCCTGTGATTGTATGTAATGATAACAATCTGATCATTTTTGCCAATTACGCCGCAGAAATTTTTTTTGGCGCTTCCAAACAAGTTTTGCTCCGGGAAAAGCTTGAAACTATTATTGCTTTTGGCTCGCCCATTCTGGAACTGGTGGAAACGGTGCGACAGGGACAGGCTCCGATGACCAAATACCGGGTCGTTGCCGGGCCGTTGCGGTCACGCAACGAAACCAAAGTTGATGTTTTTGCATCTCCCCTGCCTGAATTTGCGGGCAGTGTTTCCCTGTTGTTTCAGCAAAGAACTATGGCCGACAAAATTGATCGCCAATTGGTATCGCAAGGGGCGGTGCGTTCAGCTACAGGGTTGGCAGCCATGTTGGCCCATGAAATCAAAAACCCATTGTCCGGTATTCGAGGCGCTGCGCAACTGCTGGAACAAACCATTGCCGAGGACGAAAAACTACTTGCCCGACTTATCCGTGATGAAACTGACCGTATTGTCAAACTTATTGATCGTGTTGAAGTGTTTGGAGACCAGCGCCCGGTAGAGCGAGGGGCATTAAATGTGCATGTTGCGCTTGATCGGGTAAAGCTGTTGGCAAAAAGCGGTATTGCCAGCGCAATAACAATGATCGAGCAATACGATCCCTCATTACCCAATGTCTACGGCAATGAAGATCAGCTCATTCAAATATTCATCAACTTAATTAAAAATGCCGCAGAATCCCTTGAAAACACTGTAAATCCTAAAATTACAATTTCAACCAAATTTGTACCGGGTGTAAAAATTACAGTGTCGGGGACGTCAGAGCGTATTTCTCTGCCCCTTGAAATAACCATTCAGGATAATGGTATGGGTATTCCGGAGGAAATGCTGCCCTTTATGTTTGAGCCCTTTGTAACCGGCAAACCCAACGGTACCGGCCTGGGTCTGGCCCTTGTTGCAAAAATGGTCGCTGATCACGGCGGCATAATTGAATGTGCAAGTCAGCCCGGACATACCAGCTTTCGAATTCTTCTACCCATGGCTCCATCACAATGACACATCCAAAAATACCAATGTGCAATTTTCAACTTACTCAGCCCAAGGCAACCCCATGAGTTCCAAGACGGCCATGAATACCAAGACAATACTGCTCGTTGAAGATGATGCCGCCATCCGCATGGTTCTTAACCAGACACTGACCCGTGCGGGCTATGAGGTGCGGCCAACCGGTAACCTTTCCACCCTGTGGAACTGGGTGACACGCGGAGAAGGAGACCTGCTTATTACCGACGTTGCCTTGCCCGACGGTAATGCGTTTGAGCTGATGCCCAAGATTAAATCTTCCCGCAAAAACCTGCCAATAATCGTTATGAGTGCGCAAAATACCTTTATGACTGCAATTCGAGCGTCCGAGGCTGGTGCCTATGACTATTTGCCAAAGCCGTTTGACATCAACGAAATGCTTGCTGTGGTTTCCCGTGCGCTCAACGATGCCGTTAAGCCCCCAAAAAGGGAAGAGGGGCTTGAACAGGAACCCGATGAAAAAATGCCCTTGGTGGGGCGTTCGCCCGCAATGCAGGAGATTTACCGATCCCTTGCCCGCCTGATGCAAACCGACTTGACGGTAATGATTGCCGGTGAGAGCGGCACTGGCAAAGAGCTGGTGGCAAAGGCTCTGCATCAGTTCGGCAAACGTGCTCACGGCCCCTTTGTCGCCATCAACATGGCAGCGATCCCCAAAGACCTGATTGAAGCTGAACTGTTCGGTCATGAAAAAGGGGCCTTCACCGGAGCCACTGCCCGACAGTCAGGGCGTTTTGAGCAGGCCGACGGCGGCACCCTTTTTCTGGATGAAATTGGCGATATGCCAATGGACGCTCAAACGCGTCTGCTACGAGTGTTGCAGGAAGGTGAGTTCCACATGGTTGGCGGCATAAAAGCTATCAAAACCAATGTGCGGATTGTTGCTGCCACCCATCAGGACTTGCCCGAGTTGATAAAACAGGGTCGCTTCCGCGAAGACTTATTCTATCGCCTAAACGTTGTGCTCCTGCGTTTACCCCCTTTACGCGAACGCGTGCAGGATATTGATGATCTGGTGACCCACTTTTTGCAAAACAACAAAAATAACGGGTTATCTGCAAAAAGCATATCAATGGATGCAATTGAACTTTTGCAAAAATACTCATGGCCGGGAAATATTCGCGAGCTTGAAAACCTTATCCATCGACTTTGCGCCCTTCATGCGGACGAAACAATTTCCTCCTCCAATGTTGAAATAGAACTTGCCCAAATTACCCAGACAATTTCAGGCACCAAAGCACATCGGGTTGATCTGAGCGTTGCTATTGAGCAGTATTTGGCCGATATATTTGTTGCCCACGAGCCGGGCCTGCCACCTTCGGGCATGTACAATAATTTACTGGAGCAATTAGAGGCCCCCTTGATTTCAATGGCCCTGAATGCCTGTAACGGCAATCAGATCAAAACGGCAAAATTATTGGGACTTAACCGAAATACGCTGCGCAAAAAGATAAATGCCCATAAAATCGAAATCATTCGACACACAAAATCAAATGCCTGAACAACGGATTAGCGCAGCTGATTGCATCCGGTGTCACATTTTAGCAACATTGTTCTTGAACCAATTGGCAAACTGGTCCACTTTTCCCAAAATATCGGCAAGAAGAATTTTGCATCTGGTGCAGGGACCTGACAAAAAGGCAATGCTAGGTTATGAGCAATCAAACCAATTTGGGGGATGACGCCGGACAGGCTGACAAGATGACCACTCCATTGCCCCATACCATTCAAGCCGACGAACAACGGCAGCAGTATTTTGCCAAGCCGCCAAGGTCACGGCGCTACAGTGCTATTCGTATCCTTGGTGTTTTTATCATCATTGTTGCTGTCGTTGTTGCCATTGGTTCATTTTGGATCATGACAGGCGCAAGTTCTATTGAGCCAACCCCTGAAGTGTGGACAATTATTTGGCTCACAAACGGAGTGCTCGTGGTGCTTGTTGTTGCCCTCGTCCTGACCGAAATTGTGGTAATGATACAGGCCCGCATGGCAAAACATTCCGGCGCGCGCCTACGCTCCCGTTTAGTTGGCTTGTTTGCAATTGTTGCCACGGTTCCCGCGCTGATTATTGCTGTGTTTGCGGCCTTCACTCTAAATCAGGGGTTGGATCAGTGGTTTTCCGAGAGAACGCGCGATATCGTTGAAAATTCCCGTTTGATTGCGCGCTCTTATCTGTTGGAACATTCCCAGGTGCTTCGCGATGACATTATCTGGGTCGCCACCGAACTTGAAACCGCCCACGAAACGTTTGAATCTGACACAGAAAAATTTCAACGAATTTTGACGGCTCTTGCTTCGACACGTTCATTGCCGTTTGCGTTTATGCTTTCCAAGGATGGTGACACCTTGTTGCGCGCCCAAATCAATGTGCAAGGGCCAGCCCCCTCAGTCCCCAATGAGGTTTTGCAGGTCGTGGAGGAGGGGGCGCCAATTATGCTGTCACCTGGAACGACAAATCTGGTGGGGGCAGCGGTTAAACTTAGAAATTACGAAGATACCTATCTTTTTGTAGCGCGGCCAGTGGATCAGGCTGTCCTTGAATATATGAAATTGACGGACGAAAACATTTCAGAATACCGGCTTTATGCATCAAACCGTCTGGTTTTTCAGCTTACTTATGGTCTGATGTACCTTGGTCTGGCACTGGTGCTATTGCTGGCGGCCCTCTGGATCGGCATGGCACTGGCAAATCGCTTTGTCGACCCAATACGCAATCTCATGATTGCTTCTTCGCGCGTTTCACAGGGCAAGCTGGATATTCATGTTCCTGTTGAAGGTCAAAGCGGCGATCTCCATGATTTGGGTATGCGCTTCAATCGCATGATTGATCAGTTGCGCAATCAGCGTCAGGAGCTTCTGGATGCGAACGAAACCAATGAACTCAGGCGACAGTTCACCGAAGCGGTTGTAGAGGGTGTGTCCGCCGGGGTGGTGGGCCTTGATTCAGATGGTGCGATTACTTTGGTCAATCGTCGGTCCTGCGAAATTTTTGGGCGGGAAGAACTTGACCTGGTGGGCAAAGAAATTGTTTCTGTAGTTCCCCAGTTAACCCCGGTAATTGAGCGGGCGCGTGCCTCAAGAACCGGGCAGATCCGTGATCAGATTAACCTTGGACCTGAATCCGAGCAACGCACCTATCAGGTAC
>JAJRRJ010000200.1 GCA_024279575.1 Alphaproteobacteria bacterium
GATGCAAAATCGCGCTGGATGATTTTGGCACGGGCTATTCTTCTTTGTCCTATGTGAGTGCTTTGCCGCTGGACAAGCTAAAACTGGACCGCAGTTTTATTATTGAAATTGAAAATTCTGAAGAGGCGTGCTCCATTGTTCTGACGATGGTGGAGATGTGTCAGAGTTTGAAGCTTGACTGTATCGTGGAGGGGGTTGAAACACGGGGGCAGGTGAGTATTTTGAGCGCTATGGGTGTGCAGTTGATTCAAGGGTTCTATTATTCCAAACCTTTGCGTTGTGCTGACGCTATCGAATATGTGATGAATGAACGCTATTCAGATGAGTTCAGGGAAAGTCCCATGGCGCAATCAAAACTTGTAGCACTGAGCTAGGTTTGCTTATATCGACCCTGGGCTTTTAAAGCAGTTTGAGGAAAGATATATGCGCTGGATTGTGATTTTTACCAACAAGCCTGATACCGAAGATTTGCGGTTACGCTATCTGGCGGCACATATGGAATATTTCAAAAACTGTGACATGGTTACGCTGGCCGGTGCCACCACCGCGCACGATACCGAAGTGCGCACAGGCGGTGTGTGGATTATCAAGGGTGTTACCTATGACAGGGCTGTAAAAATCTGTGAGGATGATCCCTTCTTCAAGGCGGGTTTGCGGGCCAGCATGAACATACTTTCTTATAAGGTTGCGCCCCAGTTTGAAGAAACGGTCTAAAGTCAGTGCCAATTCGACATATTTTGTTGACCCTGCTTGTGGTGGCCATATGGGGTTTTAACTTTGTTATCATTAAGCTTTCCGTACAGGAACTGTCGCCGTTTCTTGCGGCGGCGTTACGGTTTTTGCTGGCGGCAATACCTGCGGTGATTTTCATCAAACACCCTAAAACCTCATGGGTGTGGGTGGCCAGTGCCGGGCTGGCTTTTGCATTTGCCCTATATGGATTTTTGAATTTTGCGCTGGCTGTGGGCATGCCGGCGGGGCTGGCCTCGGTCGTGTTGCAGGTGCAAGTGTTTTTTACAATTCTGATTGCCTTTTTTGTTTTGAAGGAACGGCCGCGCCGGGGGCAGATTATCGGAGCGGCGATTGCGTTTGACGGGATCGGGTTTATCGCGCTGGAACGATTTCAGGGTATTTCCCTTTGGCCGTTTGCCCTTACACTTCTGGCAGCGCTTTCATGGGCGGCGGCAAATATACTGACTAAACTTGCGGGGAAAGTTGATCCGGTAGCGTTTATTGTGTGGGGATCGCTTTGGGCGGTACCACCATTATTTGTTTTGACCTATTTTATGGAAGGTCCAGACACGTTTATTGCCTTTGTCAGTGCGCCGGATCTTTATACGCTGGGCCTTTTAGGGTTTTTGTCCTATGTGGCCACAATTTTTGGCATGGGCGCATGGACGTGGCTTTTAACACGGCACTCGGCTTCGATTGTTGCGCCCTTTACCTTGCTGGTGCCCGTTACCGGCCTTTTGTCGGGTTGGATAATATTGGGGGAAACCGTTTCAGGAATGGAAATTGCCGGGGGGATTCTGGTAATTATCGGGCTTGGGGTAAGTGTTATCAAGTTCAAGCCAAAAGGCAGTTGAAAGAGGGGTTTCTGGCAGGTTAACTAAATTCTGGGGCGGGAAAACTCGCCGGACGCATGGTCCATAATCCATAATTAACCCGATTTAATATCAAACCATGCACCGTGAAGACGAATTTCAGCTTCCTTTTCCAGTGCGGAAATATAGGGAAAAGTTCTTAAATTCTGGATTGAGTTGCGTACAGAAATGCGCTCAAGTGTGGTTTGGCGCTCAGCTTCGCTCATCTGGCCATCATCGGGGAACTGTTTGGTGACGGGGTCAAGCAAACTCATCCATTTCCCGATAAAATCCCCCTGAGCCAGGGGAGGGTTGATCGGGTTAAGGGCGGCATTTATACCCCCGCAACGACCATGACCCATGACAACAATGTTTTTTACTTTCAGGCCCTGAACTGCAAATTCGATTGCCGCAGAGGTGCCGTGCTGGCCGCTGTCCGGCTCAAATTTTGGAACCAGGTTGGCAACATTGCGCAGCACAAATAATTCACCGGGACCACAATCAAAAATTGTTTCAGGCGCGGCGCGACTGTCGCAGCAGCCAATAATCATGGTTTCAGGTGTTTGGCCCTCATCGGCAAGATTTTCGTAGCGTGTGGCCTGTTCAGCATAGCTGTTTTGCATAAAATTGGCGTAGCCGGAAAGTAGCGAGGTGGGGAAGTTGTGCATGAAATTTATTGCCTTTTCTCTTTTCCCGATCATATATCAAGAGTAAGGGGGGCTACAATTGATAAGTGACAAATATGGAGATAAAAATGAAAATATACCGATTTTTGACTGGTAAGGATGATGTGAAATTTTGTCAAAAGGTGACAAAAGCCCTGAGCGAGGGGTGGGAATTGTATGGGGAGCCTAAATATACAGGGAATCAGTTTTTTGGCCTGAATTGCGGGCAGGCGGTTACCAAAGAGGTGGCGGACCAGCCCTATGATGAGAACAAGAAGCTGGTGGATTACAGATAAGAGTGGTTATTCAAAGCTATTCTCTTTGACGAATCCATGCACGAAGAGTAACTATAAATCATAATATGCTTGGGGTGCCGGTTTCAGCTGTTTTCGTGCATCCAAAAACAGGGCTAAAGCCATGAAAAACACCAATCGTCCCTTATCTCCGCATTTGGAAATTTATCAGTTTTCCCTGACTATGGCATTGTCTATTCTTCACAGAATTACCGGGGTGGCGCTTTATCTGGGAACAGGACTTCTTGCTTGGTGGCTGATAGCTGCGGCCATGGGGCCGGATCAGCTTGATTTTGTGAACTTTGTGCTTGGCAGCTGGTTTGGGCAATTGGTTTTGCTCGGGTTCACCTGGGCGCTGTTTCACCACATGCTTGGTGGGATTAAGCATTTTATCTGGGACACGGGGAGCGGGCTTGAATCTGAGAGTCGTCAATTGTTGTCGTGGATCAATATTATTGGCGGGTTGGTGCTGACGGTGCTGGCCTGGGTATTTCTGGTGTGGATGTAGGGAGCTGAAAAAATGGGACTTCGTACACCTTATGCAAAAGTAACCGGCAAGGGCGCAACAGGGGGTGGAACTGACCATTTCTGGGCTCAGCGGGTGAGCGCTTTGGCAAATGTGCCGCTGACTTTGTTTCTTGTCTGGCTGGTGACCCGGCTGGCGGGGGGCGCGCGTGCCGAAATGGTGGAACTGCTTGGTAATCCGATTGTAGCGGGATTACTGGTGC
This sequence comes from Alphaproteobacteria bacterium, assembly GCA_024279575.1. GTDB lineage: Bacteria > Pseudomonadota > Alphaproteobacteria > Rhizobiales > Devosiaceae > DROE01. Next base: position 3,270 of record JAJRRJ010000200.1, read on the forward strand.
TGACTATTATCTCGGTATGTTGGCATATGGCTCTGGGTCTGGCGGTGGTCATTGAAGACTATGTCCATGCCGAGGGCTTGAAA
>JAJRRJ010000201.1 GCA_024279575.1 Alphaproteobacteria bacterium
ACCTGACGCCAGTTAGCGTATTTTTCCGGTGCCAGGCGATAAGGACCGCAACCAAGTACCGCCCGCTGCGCAGCCCGCGCAATCGAGCCCTGAATGGGCGAAGTAATATTTGTCATTACCCTTGGCGTACCATTAACAGAACCATCTCTGTTCAGTTCCACCAGCAGGCGCACCGATTCACCGCTGTCGATTTCCCCCGGTAACAACCGCCAGCATCCGCGCATTTGCATTGCAAGCGCATCCTGTTCGGACCGGGTTAAAGTTGCTGACTGCCCGGTTGAAGTGCCCGTAGTGGCCTGCCCGCCGGTTCCGGTTGTGCCCCCACGGGTTTCCTCCGCATTGATGATTTCAGAAACCTTGTCAGCCTCGCGCGCGGCCTCTTCGCGTTGACGCTTGGCGTAATCCTCGCGCGCCTGCTCAACTGAGGCGGTACGCACAACAGGCAAAGGTGCAGCAATTGCCGGCTCGATGGGTTCAGGAGCTGGTGCGATAAGCTCAGGTTCAGGCTCCACAACAGGCTCAGGCTCAGGTTCCGGTTCTGGCTGCGCTGGTTCTGGTTCCGGGGTGGGCTCAACAACAGGTTCAGGTTCAGGCTCAGGCTGGGGTTCAGGTTCAGGAAGCGGCTCGGGTTCAGGTATGGGATCTGGTTCGGGTACCGGTTCAGGAGCGGATTGTTCGGTTGGAGCCGGCGTCACATTATCACTGTCAATCGGCTTAATCTGATCCTCTTCAGTATTGCCAGTTCGCTCAGCAAGTTCCGCCGGGATGGGGGTATCAACCAGGGAGGGGGTTTGTGTTTCGATGACTTCACTTTCAAGCGAGCCAAGGCGAATGTTGGAAAACTCTGTAATTGGGACAATTTCAACGGCTATGGATTCGACAAACGGCGGCTCATACGGCTCGGAAAAATTCAGACTCATCAACCCCACGGCGATTAATGCCGTGTGTGAAAAAACTGAAACCGGTAAGCCGATACGCATGGGACTATTGCGCCTGTTCCTGAGAAGTAACCAATCCAATTTTTGAGTGCCCGGCCGCAGACAAAGCACCCATTACTTCCATAACCGAACCATAATCTGCGCTGGTATCCCCGCGCACATAAATACGCTGATCCTCGTTTTCCGCAGTCAGAGCATTAACCTGAGCAACAGCTTCCTCAAGCGTTACCTCATCATCTCCAATAAACACCAATCCAAGATTGTTTACGGTAAGCATGATCGGCTCCGCCGGTGTTGAAAGATTTTGCGCCTGTGTTTCAGGTAAATCAACAGGCACCCCCACCGTGAGCAAAGGCGCCGCAACCATAAACACGATCAGCAAAACCAACATAACATCAACCATTGGCGTAACGTTGATTTCGCTCATAGGCGCCTTGCGTGCGCGCCGCCGTCTTCTTCCCGAGCCATTTCCCCCGCCACCGGCAGTAAGCATCGACATCAGGCATCCCCTCCACGCGCATCAAGCTGACGCGAAAGAATAGTTGAAAACTCATCAGCAAACCCTTCGAGCCGCCCCACAAGCTTGTTGGCATCATCTGAAAATTTATTATACGCAATCACAGCAGGAATAGCCGCCAGCAAGCCCAGCGCAGTAGCAAAAAGAGCTTCGGCAATTCCCGGCGCCACCACAGCCAGATTGGTGCTTTCTGAGGCAGCAATCGATTGAAAGGAGTTCATAATTCCCCATACCGTACCAAAAAGGCCAACAAAAGGCGACGCTGAGCCAACAGTGGCCAAAAACCCGACACGCTTTTCAAGATATTCTGTTTCGCGCGCAATGGCCACATCAAGTACCTTGTCAATCCGTACCTGAACCCCGATATGGGAGGCGGCATTTTGTTCGTGGGAGCGTTTCCACTCTTTCATAGCCGCAACAAAAACCGCCGACAAACCGCGCGAGGGCCGTTCAGACAAAGTCTGATACAGATTTTCTAAAGATTCCCCGGACCAGAACACCCGCTCAAACTGGTTCATTTGGCGCTTCGCCCGGCCAAACCCGATAGATTTGTCCACAATAATGGCCCATGTCCATACGGAAGCAACAATCAAACCCAGCATGACCGATTTGATCACCCAGTCCGCAGCCCAAAAAAGCGCCATAAGTGAAAAGTCTGTTCCATGCGCGGCGACATCTCCGGCGGCCTGAATCGTTTCCATTTAGTAAAATCCTTTAATGCAAAGCACCCTTGTTCATGCCCCGCTTATTGCCACCCAATTCAACACACAAGTCATTGCTGGGCAATTTTGTCAAATTTTAGATAGATTGAACATGCTGATTATTTTGAAGGGTCATTGTGTAGTGCCGGGTGCAATTATGGTCAACAAAAGGTTAATAATTCGCGTTCACAAATCCCTGAATACCGGCCCCTCAGGTGCAAAGTGGAAAAAATCACACCCAACGCATTAAAAACTCAAAGTAAATCAGTTTTCTCATACCATCAATGCGGCGCTAACCGCTTTAGGCAGGCGAACCGGGCGCCCTTTGAGTGAAATGGCCACAATAGTAACTTTCGCATTAGTCAACATCACTCCCCCGCGCAATATGCTTTGTGCCAGCACCATGCGCGCACCCTTTATCACATCAACTTTAGTCACCACTTCAAGCAAGTCATCAATATGGGCGGTGCGATCATAGGAAATTTCCAGCGAGCGTACAGCAAACACCATTCCGGTCTTTAACAATTCTGAATGATGCACTTCGCGTTCACGCAAGAATTCGGTACGTGCCCGTTCCATAAACTTAAGATAGGCAGCGTGATAAACATTGCCGCTGAAATCGGTATCTTCGTAATAGATACGAATGGGAAAACTATGGGCAGCCAAAATAACCTCGCACAACTCAAACCGCAATATATCTGTCAGTTCGATGGTTTATCGCCAAAAATATATTCAATATTACTGCCCCTAGCAAGGACAGAACCACCAATTCCCACGGAGCCACAAACATGGCAAAGCAAAATGTGCCAAAGTCAAACACCAGCATGGAAAGACCGACCTTCATGCCAAATTTGTCCTGCATCCAAATAGACAAAATTCCAAAACCACCAAGGCTCGCCCGATGCCGAAATATCCCCAGCAAGCCAACCCCGATCATCACCCCGGCAACAATAACACCATAGCCAGGGTCAATGCGATCAAAAGTAATCAACGAAGATTGCAAATCCACAAGAAGCGCCAACAGCAAAACCGCTCCGAAAGTTTTCAAGGCAAACACCCAGCCAAGCTG